>NZ_CP024123.1:0-102500 GCF_002736105.1 Solibacillus sp. R5-41
CCTGTGGACAACTCAAACGTTAATAACCAATTTTTATGTGGATAAGATTGTTTAAGTATTGAAATGCCTGCATTTATTTGATACGATAACTGTGTTTTACTTTGTGGAATTCTTTTTCGGGAAATATTTTATCCACAACTGTTAATAATCTGTGGACAATTTTTTACACCTATCTTGTATAACAGTTATCCACAGCGTATAGTTATGTGTATGACTTATTATTTTTTATGAAAAATGCATATTTTAACGCACTGTTAAATGACCATATAAATGAATCATATTGCATCTCTTTTTAATATGGCTTTAGAAAGACATGAACTAATGAAAGGAAGAACTAGCTTGGAACATTTAGATAATTTATGGAATGCTGTGCTTACCCAAGCTGAACAGAAAATTTCAAAGCCGAGCTTTGATACTTGGTTGAAATCAACCAAACTGCTGGCTCATAGTGGCACAAATGTCACGATCTCAGCACCTAACTCTTTTGCCCGTGATTGGCTTGAAAATTATTATGTTCATATGATTACGGGCATTTTAAATGAATTGACCGGTGAAGATTTGCTCATAAAGTTTGTTGTTCAGAAGGATCAAAATACAGATGATTTTGAACTTCCTCCACCTATTACACAAGCAAGAAATAGCGATCAACATGATACAACGCCCGGGATGCTTAATCCTAAATATACATTTGATACATTTGTCATTGGTTCTGGAAATCGATTTGCCCATGCAGCAAGTTTAGCTGTCGCTGAGGCCCCTGCTAAAGCATATAACCCCTTCTTTATTTATGGAGGAGTAGGCTTAGGCAAAACGCACTTAATGCATGCAATCGGACATTATGTTAAAGAACATAACCCGAAGGCAAATGTTGTATATCTTTCTTCTGAGAAATTTACAAATGAATTTATTAACTCCATCCGAGATAATAAGACAATTGATTTCCGAAACAAATACCGAAATGTAGATGTTCTACTAATCGACGATATTCAATTTTTAGCTGGGAAGGAATCAACACAAGAGGAATTTTTCCATACATTTAATACACTGCATGAAGAATCGAAGCAAATTGTAATTTCAAGTGACCGACCACCAAAAGAAATTCCAACATTAGAGGATCGCTTACGTTCTCGCTTTGAATGGGGATTAATTACCGATATTGCACCACCAGACTTAGAAACACGTATCGCTATTTTACGTAAAAAAGCAAAAGCAGACCGTCTAGATATTCCGAATGAAGTAATGCTGTATATCGCTAATCAAGTCGATACAAACATTCGGGAACTAGAGGGTGCTTTAATTCGCGTTGTTGCTTATTCTTCATTAGTGAATAAGGATGTTACGCCAGAGTTAGCAGCAGAAGCATTAAAAGACATTATGCCAAACTCCAAGCCGCGCATGATTTCAATTTTTGATATCCAAACAGCTACCGGGGAGCATTTCAATATTCGACTTGAAGACTTTACTACGAAGCGACGTACAAAATCGATTGCTTTTCCACGTCAAGTAGCGATGTATTTATCACGAGAATTAACCGATTTTTCATTGCCTAAAATTGGGGAAGAATTTGGTGGACGAGATCATACAACCGTTATCCATGCACATGAAAAAATTTCAAAGTTATCAAAAATAGATCAACAATTACAGCAAGATATTAAACAAATACGCAGTATGCTAGGTAAATAAGCTGTGTATAACTTAACCTTTTTCACACAATGCTATTCACAAGTTATTAACATGTGAATAATGTGATAATACTAGCTAGAATAGTAGTTATCCACAAATCCACAGCCCCTATTACTATATCTATTAATATCTTTAATAAATAAATAATATATAAGTGAGGTTAAATAATGAAATTTGATATTTTACGTGACCGTTTTTTAAATGGACTAAATGATGTTATGAAAGCTGTTAATACAAAAACAACAATTCCAATTTTAACGGGAATAAAAATAGATGTAACCAATGAGGGAATTAGCCTAACTGGTAGTGATGCAGATATTACGATTCAAACATTTATTCCAGTTGAAGAGAACGGCGAACAAATTATAAACATTAGTGAAACGGGTTCAATTGTGTTACAGGCCCGTATGTTCAATGAAATTGTTCGTAAATTACCAACAAATGAAGTTGAAATTGAAGTAACAAATGGCTTTGCTACAAATATTCGCTCAGGTAAATCAGAATTCCATCTAATCGGTTCTGATGCATCTGAATATCCGTTATTACCTGAACTATCAGTAGATCGACAATTTTCAATTCCAGCTGATTTATTAAAATCAATTATTCGCGAAACGGTATTTGCAGTTGCTACTTCTGAAAGTCGCCCAGTGTTAACAGGTGTCAACTGGAAGGTGGAAGCGGATGAATTAATATGCACCGCAACGGATAGTCACCGTTTAGCAAGACGTAAAGTGAAACTAGAAAATTTACCAACAGATATTACATCAGTTGTTATTCCAGGAAAGAGTTTAAATGAACTTTTCAAAATTTTAGATGATTCAACAAATCCTGTACAAATCGTCTTAACGAATCAACAAGTTTTATTTAAAACAGAGGATGTCCTGTTTTTCTCACGTTTACTTGAAGGCAACTATCCAGATACATCTCGATTAATTCCTGAAGATTACAAAACAAATGTAACGATTAACGGAAAGTTATTATTACAAGCAATTGACCGAGCATCATTACTTGCTCGTGAAGATCGTAATAATGTCGTACGTTTTGAAACATTAGAATCCAAAACAATTGAAATTTCATCCAATTCACCTGAAATTGGTAAGGTAGAAGAACAAATTCAAGTTGAAGCGTTAGATGGGGATACTTTAAAAATCTCATTCAGTGCGAAATATATGATGGAGGCTCTAAAAGCAATTGATGGGCAAGATGTCATTATCCAATTTACTGGTGCGATGAGACCATTTATTTTACGTTCAGTAGCAGATGACGCTATTTTACAGTTAATTTTACCTGTCCGTACGTACTAATCAAAAATTTCATGATCTGAATTGTTAGGATAGTCACCTTCAGTGGCTATCTTTTTTTACTTCTCATCAATTTTTAGGTATGATAGAAAGATAGACTTTATTTTCGAGGAGGCTGGGTTACGTTGAACGACTTAGTAATTGACACAGAATACATAACGCTCGGACAAGCGTTAAAAATGACCGATACAATTAGTTCTGGTGGTATGGCAAAATGGTTTTTAAGTGAACATGAAGTATTTGTAAATGGTGAAACGGAAGATCGTAGAGGGAGAAAGTTACGCCACGGAGATCTTGTGAATATTCCAGGGACAGGACGTTTCCGTATTATTGACGCATTCATTCAAAATGAGGAAATGTAATTCATGAATATCGAGCGCTTGCAGCTAAAAAATTATCGTAATTATGAATCGCTTTCACTTGATTTTTCATCCAAAATTAATGTATTTATCGGCGAAAATGCGCAAGGTAAAACAAATGTAATGGAATCGATTTATGTTTTAGCAATGGCCAAATCTCATCGTACATCCAACGATAAAGAATTAATACGTTGGGAAGCGGATTATGCTAAAATAGAAGGTGTGATTGAAAAGCGTTATGGTCGTGTTCCAATCGAATTAACGATTTCAAAAAAAGGTAAAAAGGGCAAAATCAATCATCTTGAGCAAACTAAGTTGAGCAATTACATTGGTCAAATGAATGTTGTCATGTTTGCCCCAGAAGATTTACATGTTGTGAAAGGTAGCCCCCAGATTAGGCGGCGCTTTATCGATATGGAAATCGGGCAAATTTCACCTGTTTATTTACACGATTTACTTACATTCCAAAAAATTTTAAAGCAGCGTAATCATTTATTAAAAAGTAATCAAGGAAGAGCATCATTAGCAAATGACATGATGTTTGATATTTATACGGAGCAATATATTCAAGCTGCTGTTCAAATTATTCGTAAAAGATTTCAATTTATGGAGCTCTTACAAGAATGGGCAGAACCAATTCATTTCGGTATTTCTCGTGGTTTAGAGAAACTAGTTATTAAGTATCGTCCTGTGACAGGAATGGAAGCTAGTTGGACTGCTGAAGAAATGGCCAAATATTTGGAAAAAAAACTTGCTGAAGTAAAACAGCGAGAAATTGACCGTGGTGTTACTTTAGTTGGTCCACATCGTGATGATTTGCAATTTTTTGTGAATGATTATGATGTTCAAACTTATGGTTCTCAAGGTCAACAGCGGACAACGGCATTATCTTTAAAGCTTGCAGAAATTGAATTAATTAAACAAGAAACAAAGGAAACACCAATTTTACTGCTTGATGATGTGTTATCAGAATTAGATGATTATCGTCAATCGCATTTATTAAATACAATTCAAGGGGAAGTCCAAACTTTTGTGACAACAACAAGCGTGGATGGAATTCACCATGACACAATTAAACAAGCCAAACTATTTTCTGTGCAACAGGGAAGTATTGAGTAGCATTAAAGTGAGCGTTTAAAAAATAAAAGTATTACGCTTTTATAAAGAGAAGCATACTGAAGTTATGAAAGAGTAGGTGAACTATAGTGACTTTAGAAGAACATAAAGTCCATCAGTCATATGATGCGGATCAAATTCAAGTATTAGAAGGCTTAGAGGCGGTTCGTAAACGTCCGGGGATGTATATTGGTGCAACAAGTTCAAAGGGGTTACACCATCTAGTGTGGGAAATCGTAGACAATAGTATCGATGAAGCATTAGCCGGTTATTGTACGAACATTTCAGTCACAATAGAACAAGATGATTGGATTCGTGTAGAAGATAATGGTCGAGGTATTCCAGTTGATATTCAAGAAAAGATGGGAATGTCTGCTGTTGAAGTTATTATGACTGTTTTACACGCCGGAGGAAAATTTGGCGGTGGTGGCTATAAAGTATCAGGTGGTTTACATGGCGTAGGTGCTTCGGTAGTAAACGCATTATCAAGTGAAACAATTGTTCAAGTACATCGTGACGGTAAAGTTCATGAAATTAAATTTGAACGTGGTCATACAGTTCAAAAACTAAAAGTCATCGGTGAAACAGAAACTAACGGGACAATAACACGTTTCAAAGCGGATGAGGAAATCTTCAAAGAAACAACGGAATATGAATACGATATTTTAGCAACGCGTATCCGTGAGTTAGCCTACTTAAACCGTGGAATTCGCATTGTAATCGCAGATGAACGCACAGGGAAAGAACGTTCTGAGACTTTCTACTTTGAAGGCGGAATTCGAGAATACGTGGAACATTTGAATAGCAATAAAGAACCGATTCATAACCCAATTGACGTTTTTGGTGAAAAAGAAGGTATTACGGTAGAAATCGCAATGCAATATAATGCTGGTTTTAACTCGACAATTATGTCTTTTGCTAACAACATTAATACGTACGAAGGTGGTACACATGAATCGGGCTTTAAAACAGCGTTAACTCGTGTCATTAATGACTATGCCCGCAAAGCCAATTTAATAAAAGATGCAGATACGAATTTAACGGGTGAAGACGTACGTGAAGGATTAACAGCAATTGTCTCTGTCAAACATCCAGATCCACAATTTGAAGGGCAAACGAAAACAAAGCTAGGTAACTCGGAAGTGAGTCAAATTACAAACGCGTTATTCTCTGAAGGCTTTGAACGTTTCTTGCTTGAAAATCCTACCATTTCCCGTCAAATTGTTGAAAAGGGAACGATGGCAGCCCGTGCACGTGTTGCAGCGAAAAAAGCACGTGAATTTACACGTCGTAAATCGGCTCTTGAAGTATCGAGCTTACCTGGTAAATTAGCAGACTGTTCATCTACGAACCCCGCTGAATCAGAAATTTACATTGTAGAGGGTGACTCTGCTGGTGGTTCTGCTAAATCAGGGCGTGATCGTCATTTCCAAGCAATTTTACCGTTGCGCGGGAAAATACTAAACGTTGAAAAGGCACGTTTAGATCGTATTTTATCAAATACGGAAATACGTGCAATGATTACAGCTTTCGGTACAGGTATTGGTGAGGAATTTAATTTAGAAAAAGCGAGATATCATAAAATCGTTATTATGACCGATGCCGATGTAGATGGCGCGCATATTCGTGTTTTATTATTAACCTTCTTCTTCCGCTTCATGCGCCCGTTAATTGAAGCTGGCTATGTATATGCAGCCAAACCACCATTATACCAAGTGAAGCAAGGCAAGCATGTAGAATACTGTTATTCAGATGCCGAATTAGAAGAAATTTTACAACGTCTACCTAAATTACCAAAGCCAAATGTACAGCGCTATAAAGGTTTAGGTGAAATGAATGCAACACAATTATGGGATACAACAATGGATCCAGAACACCGTACATTAATTCGAGTAGAACTGGATGATGCCATTGAAGCCGATAGAATTTTTGACCATTTAATGGGTGATGAAGTAGGTCCCCGTCGTGATTTTATCGAGGAAAATGCGGTATACGTGCAAGACTTGGATGTTTAACTTGCTTCAGCAGAAGCCCTCCACTTTTATAAGTGGGGCATGCATGCCGAATATACTCTTAATTTAGTAGGGGTCCAAACCCCGGCTAAAGTAATGGGACTCTAGCTAAGAATGCCGCGTCCTGCGATAAAGCCTGAGTGACCAACATTGTATTGGCCCAAAGCACGCGGCGAATGGCACAGATTTTATTCGAAGAAGCTCGAATAAAATCTGGACGAAATTACGCCGATGCGTAATTTCTTAATTAAAGTTAGTGCAATTGGAAGGAGGTCCTTATTTTGTCTGACATTCAACATGGACATATTGAATCAAGAAATATTACAACTGAAATCAAATCATCCTTTTTAAGCTATGCGATGAGTGTTATCGTTTCGCGTGCTTTACCAGATGTTCGTGATGGTCTAAAACCTGTACACCGTCGTATTTTATACGGGATGCAGGAATTAGGAAATACAGCAGATAAACCTTACAAAAAGAGTGCCCGTATCGTTGGGGATGTTATGGGGAAATACCATCCACATGGTGACTCCTCTATTTACGAAGCAATGGTACGTATGGCACAAGATTTCAGCTATCGTTATATGCTTGTAGACGGTCATGGGAACTTTGGTTCAATTGATGGTGACGGTGCAGCAGCGATGCGTTATACCGAATCACGTATGTCAAAAATCGCAATGGAAATGCTGCGCGATATTAACAAAGATACAATCGATTTCGAACCAAACTATGATGGTAGTGAAAATGAGCCAAAAGTGTTACCGGCACGTTATCCGAACTTACTTGTTAATGGTGCTACTGGTATTGCCGTTGGTATGGCGACAAATATTCCACCACATAATCTAGGCGAAACAATTGATGGTGTTTTGGCTATTGCAAATAACCCAGCGATTACAACAGAAGAGTTAATGGAAATTATCCCTGGTCCCGATTTCCCTACAGGGGGAATTATTTTAGGACGCAGCGGTATTCGTCGTGCCTATGAAACAGGGCGCGGTTCTATTACGATTCGTGCAAAAGTTGAAATCGAGCAAACTTCTAATAACAAAGAAACGATATTAGTAAACGAACTTCCTTATCAAGTAAATAAGGCCAAGTTAATTGAAAAAATTGCTGAGTTAGTACGCGATAAAAAAATCGATGGTATTACAAACTTACGTGATGAATCTGACCGTAATGGGATGCGTATTGTAATCGAAGTACGTCGTGATGCAAATGCCAATGTTGTACTAAACAATTTATATAAACAAACGGCTATGCAATCTAGCTTTGGTGTGAATATGCTTGCGCTTGTTGATGGACAGCCGCAAGTATTAGGCTTAAAGGATGTGCTATACCATTACTTAGAGCATCAAAAAGTAGTTATCAAACGTCGTACAGCATACGAACTCCGAAAAGCAGAAGAGCGCGCACATATTTTAGAAGGTTTACGTATTGCTTTAGATCATATTGATGAGATCATTGCCATTATTCGTGGTTCTCGAAATGGTGAAGAGGCAAGACCTCAATTAATGGAGCGATTTAATTTAACTGAACGTCAGGCACAGGCCATTTTAGATATGCGTCTTGTTCGTTTAAGTGGATTAGAACGAGAAAAAATTGAAGCAGAATATCAAGAACTTCAAACGTTAATTGGCGAATTAAAAGCGATTTTAGCAGATGAAGAAAAAGTTGTAGATATTATTCGTACTGAAATTAGCGAAATAAAAGAGCGTTTTAATGATAACCGACGTACAGAAATTACTGCGGGTGGACTAGAAATGATTGAGGACGAGGATTTAATTCCACGTGAGAACTCAGTTATTACGTTAACGCATAATGGCTATATTAAGCGTTTAGCTGCGAATACATATCGTTCGCAAAAGCGTGGTGGTCGTGGCGTACAAGGGATGGGTACAAACGAAGACGATTTCGTAGAGCATTTATTATTCACTTCTACACATGATACGATTTTATTCTTCACATCAAAAGGGAAAGTATTCCGTGCAAAAGGATATGAGATTCCAGAGTATGGACGTACAGCAAAAGGCTTGCCGATTGTGAACCTATTAAATATTGATAAAGAAGAAAAAGTAACGGCAATGATTCGTGTTGCCGAGTTCAAAGAAGATGCATACTTTATCTTTACGACAAAAACAGGTGTTACAAAACGTACACCAGTTATTCAATTTGCCAATATCCGTACAAATGGATTAATTGCGATCACATTACGAGATGATGATGATTTAATTTCTGTCCATTTAACAGATGGTACGAAAGAAATTATTATTGGTACGAGTGAAGGGATGTTAGTTCGCTTTAAAGAAGAGGACATCCGTTCAATGGGACGTACAGCAGCCGGTGTACGTGGTATTAAGTTACGTGAAGGCGATCATGTGGTTGGAATGGAAATTTTAGAGCCAGAGCAGGAAATCTTAGTCGTAACAGAAAAAGGTTACGGTAAACGTACACCTGAAGCCGAATATCGCTTACAAAGTCGCGGTGGTTTAGGTTTAAAAACAATGCAGATTACAGAGAAAAACGGTAAGATGTGTGCTGTTAAAGCTGTCGATGGAACAGAAGATATTATGTTAATTACGATTAACGGTATGTTGATTCGTATGGATGTAAAAGATATTTCTGTTATTGGTCGTAGCACACAAGGCGTACGTTTAATTCGTTTGGCAGAAGATGAATATGTAGCAACTGTGGCACGCGTAAAAAAAGACATAGATACCTCTGAAGTTGATGAAGAAGAAGAAGAAGAGGATTCAGAATAATTTAAATGGAAAGAGTTGCACAAGCATTTTGTGCAGCTCTTTCTTACTTCTCATTAACATCCAGTTTTTTTAGGGTAACCAAATGATATTTGAACTACAAAACTTTAAAATCATCTTCTCAACAATTAGATTGTTCGATACAATAGGGATAAATTACTTAAATTGGATGGTGCATTACATTGGACGCAGTATTTATGAGAGTTGAAGAGTTACGCTTAGGGGAAATTATAGCTGAAGACATTTTTGCTAATACACAATATCCAATCATTTATAAAAACACAAAAATTAATCATGAACATTTACGTATTTTTGAAATGTTTAACTTAAAAAAAATTTTAATATACAAAGGTAAAAAAAGCGAATCAATTACTGAAGAACAATCAGGAGAAGAAGCAACGACAATTACATTACCGAAGTATACAAGTTTCGAAACTTATTATTATGATGGGATTGTTCAATTAAAAAAGGAGTTTGGAAATTGGCAAGCCGGTGCAAAAATCGATATTACAAAGGTTCGAGGGATAATAATACCTTTAATTGAAAAGGTATTAGAAGACCGATCTTATTTATTTGATTTAAATAGCTATTCTAACCCTAAAGATTATTTATACCATCATTGTATTGCTACAGGATTAATTGCATCAATTATCGCTAAAAAATTAGGACATGATCGTGGTAATATAATTCAAATAGCTATTGCGGGTATGCTTGCAGATAGTGGCATGTCAAAAGTTTCACCTCGTATTCGTGATAAGCAAAGTGCACTAACAGAAGTTGAATTTGCAGAAGTTAGAAAGCATCCATATTATAGTTATTTACTTGTTAAAGACTTACCAGCAGTTAAAGAGGTCATGAAAGTTGCAATTTATCAGCATCATGAGCGTTTAAACGGCAGTGGGTATCCAAAGGGTGAAAAGATGGGTTCAATTACGAGCTTTGCTCAAATTATCGCTGTAGCGGATGTATTCCATGCAATGACAAGTGAGCGACTATATCGTTTAAAGCAATCTCCCTTTAAAGTAATTGAAATGATTAAAGAAGAGGAGTTTGGTAAATTTGATGTTCAAATTGTCCAAGCACTTGTAGATATTGTTGTAGATTTACCGATTGGTACAAAAATTGAATTATCCAATTTAGAGTTGGGCGAAGTAATGTTCATTAATAAATACGCACCAACACGTCCACTTGTTAGATTAATAACATCAGGTGAGATTATTGATTTAGCAATGAATCGAAACTTTTATATTTCACGAGTCATTACGAAAGAATAATAAAATCTTATTTTACCTTGTACTATTAGTAATGGAATAAGGGCTATTCAATTATAAAGATGAACATTACCTTAATTGATTTTAATTGTGGCGATGTTCTTTTTTTGTTTACGCAACTACATTCTTATTATAGTTATAACAGCTAAAAAATCGTGTAGTACTTTTTTTGTTTAAACTGTTGACGTAATTAAATATGTTTGATATTATATAAAAAGTCATTTAAATAAATACATATACATTTAGAAGATAACAAAAAAGTTATTGACAGGTTATAATGTATTTGTTAAGATGTAAAAGTTGCTGTTGAAAAACAGTGAAAACAACTTTTAAAAAGTTGTTGACATAACATAAGAGATTATGTTAAGATATAAAAGTTGTCACTTCGAAAGAGATAACGAAATGAACCTTGAAAACTGAACAAGCAAACGTTAATGATTTAAACGTTTAAGTGATGAACTTAAACAAAACATAGATATCAACTTTATGTTGATACGCTAGCAAAGCAAATGAGCTTTCAAACTAACTTTTATGGAGAGTTTGATCCTGGCTCAGGACGAACGCTGGCGGCGTGCCTAATACATGCAAGTCGAGCGGACTTTCATTGGATGCTTGCATCCTTTGGAAGTTAGCGGCGGACGGGTGAGTAACACGTGGGTAACCTACCCTGTAGATTGGGATAACTCCGGGAAACCGGGGCTAATACCGAATAACACTTTTGAGCTCATGTTCGAAAGTTAAAAGATGGTTTCGGCTATCACTACAGGATGGGCCCGCGGCGCATTAGCTAGTTGGTGAGGTAACGGCTCACCAAGGCAACGATGCGTAGCCGACCTGAGAGGGTGATCGGCCACACTGGGACTGAGACACGGCCCAGACTCCTACGGGAGGCAGCAGTAGGGAATCTTCCACAATGGACGAAAGTCTGATGGAGCAACGCCGCGTGAGTGAAGAAGGATTTCGGTTCGTAAAACTCTGTTGCAAGGGAAGAACAAGTAGCGTAGTAACTGGCGCTACCTTGACGGTACCTTGTTAGAAAGCCACGGCTAACTACGTGCCAGCAGCCGCGGTAATACGTAGGTGGCAAGCGTTGTCCGGAATTATTGGGCGTAAAGCGCGCGCAGGTGGTTTCTTAAGTCTGATGTGAAAGCCCACGGCTCAACCGTGGAGGGTCATTGGAAACTGGGAAACTTGAGTGCAGAAGAGGATAGTGGAATTCCAAGTGTAGCGGTGAAATGCGTAGAGATTTGGAGGAACACCAGTGGCGAAGGCGACTATCTGGTCTGTAACTGACACTGAGGCGCGAAAGCGTGGGGAGCAAACAGGATTAGATACCCTGGTAGTCCACGCCGTAAACGATGAGTGCTAAGTGTTGGGGGGTTTCCGCCCCTCAGTGCTGCAGCTAACGCATTAAGCACTCCGCCTGGGGAGTACGGTCGCAAGACTGAAACTCAAAGGAATTGACGGGGGCCCGCACAAGCGGTGGAGCATGTGGTTTAATTCGAAGCAACGCGAAGAACCTTACCAGGTCTTGACATCCCATTGACCACTGTAGAGATACAGTTTTCCCTTCGGGGACAACGGTGACAGGTGGTGCATGGTTGTCGTCAGCTCGTGTCGTGAGATGTTGGGTTAAGTCCCGCAACGAGCGCAACCCTTATTCTTAGTTGCCATCATTTAGTTGGGCACTCTAAGGAGACTGCCGGTGACAAACCGGAGGAAGGTGGGGATGACGTCAAATCATCATGCCCCTTATGACCTGGGCTACACACGTGCTACAATGGACGGTACAAACGGTTGCCAACCCGCGAGGGGGAGCTAATCCGATAAAACCGTTCTCAGTTCGGATTGTAGGCTGCAACTCGCCTACATGAAGCCGGAATCGCTAGTAATCGCGGATCAGCATGCCGCGGTGAATACGTTCCCGGGCCTTGTACACACCGCCCGTCACACCACGAGAGTTTGTAACACCCGAAGTCGGTGGGGTAACCTTTATGGAGCCAGCCGCCGAAGGTGGGATAGATGATTGGGGTGAAGTCGTAACAAGGTAGCCGTATCGGAAGGTGCGGCTGGATCACCTCCTTTCTAAGGATATATTCGGAATCATTCCTTATGGAATGAAACATTAACGTTTGCTGTTCAGTTTTGAAGGTTCATCTTTATGATGAAATACTTCAAAACTTGTTCTTTGAAAACTGGATAAAACGACATTGAAAGCAATAAACAAACAAATGATCAAGAAATTGATCGTGCAATCTTTTAAAATCTTACTCATTTGAGTAAGTGTAACTTATTGGTTAAGTTAATAAGGGCGCACGGTGGATGCCTTGGCACTAGGAGTCGAAGAAGGACGGCACTAACACCGATATGCTTTGGGGAGCTGTAAGTAAGCTTTGATCCAGAGATTTCCGAATGGGGGAACCCACTATGTTTAATCACATAGTATCTTCACGTGAATACATAGCGTGTTGAGGACAGACGCAGGGAACTGAAACATCTAAGTACCTGCAGGAACAGAAAGAAAATTCGATTCCCTGAGTAGCGGCGAGCGAAACGGGAAGAGCCCAAACCAAAGAGCTTGCTCTTTGGGGTTGTAGGACATTCTATACGGAGTTACAAAAGAATGAGATAGTTGAAGCGGCTTGGAAAGGCCCGCCATAGAAGGTAAAAGCCCTGTAAGTGAAACCTCATTCCCTCTTGAATGTATCCTGAGTACGGCGGAACACGTGAAATTCCGTCGGAATCTGGGAGGACCATCTCCCAAGGCTAAATACTACCTAGTGACCGATAGTGAACCAGTACCGTGAGGGAAAGGTGAAAAGCACCCCGGAAGGGGAGTGAAATAGATCCTGAAACCGTGTGCCTACAAGTAGTTAGAGCCCGTTAATGGGTGATAGCGTGCCTTTTGTAGAATGAACCGGCGAGTTACGATTACGTGCGAGGTTAAGTTGATGAGACGGAGCCGCAGCGAAAGCGAGTCTGAATAGGGCGAATTAGTACGTGGTCGTAGACCCGAAACCAGGTGATCTACCCATGTCCAGGGTGAAGGTGAGGTAACACTTACTGGAGGCCCGAACCCACGCACGTTGAAAAGTGCGGGGATGAGGTGTGGGTAGCGGAGAAATTCCAATCGAACCTGGAGATAGCTGGTTCTCTCCGAAATAGCTTTAGGGCTAGCCTCGTGATTGAGAATACTGGAGGTAGAGCACTGTTTGGACTAGGGGGGCATCTCGCTTTACCGAATTCAGACAAACTCCGAATGCCAGATATTTATACACGGGAGTCAGACTGCGAGTGATAAGATCCGTAGTCAAGAGGGAAACAGCCCAGACCACCAGCTAAGGTCCCAAAGTAATCGTTAAGTGGAAAAGGATGTGGCGTTGCTTAGACAACCAGGATGTTGGCTTAGAAGCAGCCACCATTTAAAGAGTGCGTAATAGCTCACTGGTCGAGTGACGCTGCGCCGAAAATTTATCGGGGCTAAACGATTCACCGAAGCTGTGGATGCATCCGTATGGATGCGTGGTAGGAGAGCGTTCTAAGGGCGTTGAAGTCAGACCGGAAGGACTGGTGGAGCGCTTAGAAGTGAGAATGCCGGTATGAGTAGCGAAAGACGGGTGAGAATCCCGTCCACCGTATGACTAAGGTTTCCTGAGGAAGGCTCGTCCGCTCAGGGTTAGTCGGGACCTAAGCCGAGGCCGATAGGCGTAGGCGATGGACAACAGGTTGATATTCCTGTACCACCTCCTCACCGTTTGAGAAATGGGGGGACGCAGTAGGATAGGGTAAGCAGAGCGTTGGTTGTCTCTGTTCAAGCAGTAAGGCGTGTGTGTAGGCAAATCCGCACACTAATACGTTGAGCTGTGATGACGAGTCCGTATGGACGAAGTTCCTGATTTCACACTGCCAAGAAAAGCCTCTATCGAGGTGAGAGGTGCCCGTACCGCAAACCGACACAGGTAGTCGAGGAGAGAATCCTAAGGTGTGCGAGAGAACTCTCGTTAAGGAACTCGGCAAAATGACCCCGTAACTTCGGGAGAAGGGGTGCTCTTGAGCGTGCAAGCGCACGAGAGCCGCAGTGAATAGGCCCAGGCGACTGTTTAGCAAAAACACAGGTCTCTGCAAAACCGTAAGGTGAAGTATAGGGGCTGACGCCTGCCCGGTGCTGGAAGGTTAAGAGGAGTGGTTAGCGCAAGCGAAGCTACGAATTGAAGCCCCAGTAAACGGCGGCCGTAACTATAACGGTCCTAAGGTAGCGAAATTCCTTGTCGGGTAAGTTCCGACCCGCACGAAAGGCGTAACGATCTGGGCACTGTCTCAACGAGAGACTCGGTGAAATTATAGTACCTGTGAAGATGCAGGTTACCCGCGACAGGACGGAAAGACCCCGTGGAGCTTTACTGTAGCCTGATATTGAATTTTGGTACAACTTGTACAGGATAGGTAGGAGCCAGAGATCTCGGAGCGCCAGCTTCGAAGGAGGCGTCAGTGGGATACTACCCTGGTTGTATTGAACTTCTAACCCATGCCCCTTAACGGGGTAGGAGACAGTGTCAGGCGGACAGTTTGACTGGGGCGGTCGCCTCCTAAAGAGTAACGGAGGCGCCCAAAGGTTCCCTCAGAATGGTTGGAAATCATTCGTAGAGTGTAAAGGCATAAGGGAGCTTGACTGCGAGACCTACAAGTCGAGCAGGGTCGAAAGACGGGCTTAGTGATCCGGTGGTTCCGCATGGAAGGGCCATCGCTCAACGGATAAAAGCTACCCCGGGGATAACAGGCTTATCTCCCCCAAGAGTCCACATCGACGGGGAGGTTTGGCACCTCGATGTCGGCTCATCGCATCCTGGGGCTGTAGTCGGTCCCAAGGGTTGGGCTGTTCGCCCATTAAAGCGGTACGCGAGCTGGGTTCAGAACGTCGTGAGACAGTTCGGTCCCTATCCGTCGTGGGCGTAGGAAATTTGAGAGGAGCTGTCCTTAGTACGAGAGGACCGGGATGGACACACCGCTGGTGTACCAGTTGTCTTGCCAAAGGCATCGCTGGGTAGCTATGTGTGGACGGGATAAGTGCTGAAAGCATCTAAGCATGAAGCCCCCCTCAAGATGAGATTTCCCATTACGCAAGTAAGTAAGACCCCTGAAAGACGATCAGGTAGATAGGTTCGAGGTGGAAGTGTGGCGACATATGGAGCTGACGAATACTAATCGGTCGAGGACTTAACCACAATTTATTGCACATTTTCAATGAAACGTTTATCCAGTTTTGAAAGAACAATCTTTCATAGTGAAGTGATGATGGCAAAGAGGTCACACCCGTTCCCATACCGAACACGGAAGTTAAGCTCTTTAGCGCCGATGGTAGTTGGGGGCTTCCCCCTGTGAGAGTAGGACATCGCTTCGCAAATTAAAACCCACTGAGAAATCAGTGGGTTTTTTGGTAAATAAAAATTATATAATTATCCTATGTTTAATAATTATTACTGCATGAAATAAACATATATAAGATCTAAATAAAAAACAATTTTATTATTATTATTATTAAAAAATGTAGTATGATAATAAATATTACTCCCAGAAAAAAGGTTTAATATTCCGAATAATTTTACTTTTTAAAGATTCTTGACAGTCGAGGTTCACGTTGATAACCTTACAATAATATTCTTTTATAACAGGAGGAACTCTCAAAAATGTGGGAAACAAAATTTGCTAAAGAAGGCTTAACATTTGATGATGTATTATTAGTGCCAGCACACTCTGAAGTTTTACCTAAAGATGTAAACTTATCTGTACAATTAACAAAGAAAATTAAGTTAAACATTCCAATGATTTCTGCAGGGATGGATACTGTAACAGAAGCAAGAATGGCAATTGCTATGGCCCGTCAAGGCGGTATCGGAATTGTTCACAAAAACATGAGCATTGATGAGCAAGCAGAAGAAGTTGAAAAAGTAAAACGCTCGGAAAATGGCGTTATTACAAATCCATTTTTCTTAACGCCAGAACATCAAGTATTTGATGCTGAGCACTTAATGGGCAAATACCGCATTTCAGGTGTTCCTATTGTAAATAATATGGAAGATCAAAAGTTAGTTGGTATTATTACAAACCGTGATTTACGCTTCATTTCAGATTACTCTTTAAAAATTAATGATGTGATGACGAAAGAGGATTTAATTACAGCTGCTGTCGGCGCAACATTAGAAGACGCAGAAAAAATTCTTCAACAATATAAAATCGAAAAATTACCAATAGTAGATGAAAACGGTAAATTAAAAGGTTTAATTACAATTAAAGATATTGAAAAAGTAATCGAATTTCCGAATGCTGCGAAAGATACGCACGGTCGTTTAGTTGTAGGTGCAGCAGTAGGCGTTTCTAAAGACACAATGCTACGTATCGCGAAGCTTGTAGAAGCACAAGTAGATATTATCGTAATTGACACAGCACATGGCCATTCACAAGGCGTTTTAAACACTATTACAGATATCCGTGCAGCATACCCAGAATTAGATATTATTGCTGGAAACGTAGCGACAGCAGAAGGTACTCGTGCTTTATTCGAAGCAGGTGCAGATGTTGTTAAAGTAGGTATCGGACCAGGTTCAATTTGTACGACTCGTGTAGTTGCAGGAGTTGGTGTACCTCAAATTACAGCAGTGTATGATGCAGCTTCAATTGCTCGTGAATACGGTAAAACAATTATTGCTGATGGCGGTATTAAATATTCTGGTGATATTGTGAAAGCTCTTGCAGCAGGTGGACATGTCGTAATGCTTGGTTCATTACTGGCAGGTACTTCAGAATCCCCTGGTGAAACAGAAATCTTCCAAGGTCGTCGTTTCAAAGTATACCGTGGTATGGGTTCACTTGGTGCGATGGAAAAAGGTTCTAAAGATCGTTACTTCCAAGAGGATGCGAAAAAATTAGTTCCAGAAGGCATTGAAGGCCGTCTTCCATACAAAGGTCCTTTAGCAGATACAATTCATCAATTACTTGGTGGTATTCGTGCAGGTATGGGTTACTGTGGTGCACCAGACCTTGAATATTTACGTGAGAAATCGCAATTTATTAAAATGACAGGTGCAGGTTTACGTGAGTCTCATCCACATGATGTACAAATAACGAAAGAAGCACCAAACTACTCTATCCAATAATTACATGAAACTTTCAAACGTTACTGTCGTCAAAAGAACGATAGTAGCGTTTTTTTATGAAAAGGAATCCCCAATTGAGTGGGGCGTATGATAAAATTACGGAGACAAGAAAAATAATAATTATTTGGAGGTAGCCTCGTGAAGAAAGTAAACAAAAAATCATTGATGAGTTTTTTAATGATTCCACTATTGTTACTTAGCATGTTAGGAATAGCACCTGCTACAACAAATGCTGAGACAGATTTAGGATTAACAGTAGATGCAGCAATTTTAATTGACGCAGATTCAGGGAAAATTTTATATGAGCAAAATGCAGGTACGTCACTTGGAATTGCAAGTATGACAAAGATGATGACGGAGTATTTATTACTTGACGCTATTAAAGAGGGGACAGTAACGTGGGATCAGCAATATAACGTAACAGAGTATACATATAAAGTTTCTCAAAATCGTTTATTAAGTAATGTTCCTTTACGTCAAGATGGTACGTATTCAATTAAAGAATTGTATGAAGCAATGGCAATCTATTCTGCTAACGCAGCTACCATTGCGATTGCTGAAACGATTGCAGGTACAGAAACAGAGTTTTTAAAGTTAATGAATAAAAAAGCAGAAGAGTTGGGCTTAGAAAATTATAAATTCGTTAACTCTACAGGATTAAATAATTCAGATTTACTAGGGATGCACCCTGCTGGAACGGGTGAAAATGATGAAAATGTTATGCCTGCTCGCTCTGTTGCAAAGCTTGCTTATCATTTATTAAAGGATCACCCGGAAATGTTAGAAACTGCAAAAATTCCAAAGAAAACATTCCGTGAAGGTACTTCAGATGCTATTGAAATGTCAAACTGGAACTTCATGCTTCCTGGCCTTGTCTATGAATATGAAGGCGTAGATGGGCTAAAAACAGGGACAACAGATTTTGCAGGACATACTTTTACAGGAACAGCAAAGCGTGGAGATACGCGTTTAATTGCAGTCGTAATGAAAGCAGTTGATTCAAAAGGTGTTGGTTCTTATAAGGCACGTTTTGATGCAACAGCGAAATTATTCGATTATGGCTTTGGACAATTTACGAAACATGAAGTTATTCCAGCAAATTACGTTTTTGACGAACAAAAGTCAATACCTGTTATTAAGGGTAAAGAAGACGTGGTAAAAATTGCTGTAAAAGAGCCAATTTCAATATTGGTTAATACGAATGAGAAAGATTTGTACGTTCCTAAATTATCTTTAGAGGTGGATGAATTAGAAGCGGATGTCAAAGAGGGTAAAGTTGTTGGACAAGTTGTAGTGGAGCGTACTGAAGGCACAGATTATGGCTTTATTGATGGTTCAAGCATTACAGCAGATGTCGTGACAACAGAAAGCGTAGAACGCGCAGGTAAGGTGTCACTATTCTTCCAAGGAGCTGCAAACTTCTTCAGTAATTTATGGAATGGTATATTTAGCTTTATTGGTGGGGCTGTTTAACTTACTTCAGCGGGAGGGTAACCTCCACTGAAGTAGTAGAACCCAGGCTAGTAACGCCGCGTCGTGTGGCAACGCATGAGTGAACAACATCATGTTGGCCCAAAGCCCCTGATGGATGTCACAGATTTTAATATAAAATTAAGAAACACATAATTCTCGAGTTGAGAATTATGTGTTTTTTATTTGGACAAATTATACAATTTTTATCTGTTTCATAAAGTAATGGATGGGGGGATTGAAAATATGTGTGGAATTGTTGGATGGGTTAATTTTGAACAGGACTTAAGTAATCATACTGAGAACATAAAAAAGATGACCGCTACATTAATACATCGAGGGCCAGATGCAGGGGAGGTTCATTGCACCGAGCATGCACTGCTTGGACATCGTAGACTTTCTATAATCGATTTAGGCGGTGGTGGGCAGCCAATGACAAAACAGGGGTTTACCATTGTTTATAACGGAGAGCTTTACAATACAGCAACTGTGCGCGATTTATTAATACAAAAGGGACACCAATTTTCAACAACCTCAGACACGGAAGTAATTTTAACCGCATTTATTCAATGGCGTGAACTATGTGTAAATTATTTTAATGGCATTTTTGCTTTTGGAATATGGGATGATGAAAAACAAAGCTTATTTTTAGGCCGCGATCATTTGGGGATAAAGCCACTTTTTTATAAGCAATTACCAGATGGAATTATATTTAGTTCAGAAATCAAGGCCATTTTAAGTCATCCAAGTGTAAAAGCTCAAATTGATTATCGCGGTCTTGCTGCTTTATTGAGTTTAGGTCCTTCACGAACACCTGGAGATGGCATTTTTAAAGATATAGTAGAATTAAAGCCAGGCCATGCGATGAATGTAACAAAATCAGTATCAAAAAGCTGGCGTTATTGGGACGTTCAAAGTAAAGCACATTCACATTCTTTACCAGACACGATAGAACAGGTGAGATGCCTCGTAACAGATGCAATTGAACGCCAATTAGTGAGTGATGTGCCTCTTTGTACAATGCTGTCAGGTGGTCTAGATTCAAGTATTATTACAGCCATTGCAGCAAAGAAATATGCGCTATCCAATCAAACATTAAGTACATTTTCGGTCAATTATGAAGGCAATGATCAGCACTTTAAAGGGAATGCATTTCAAGTATCACAAGATGGCTACTGGATTGAGAAGATGCAACAAGCTTTCCAAACAAAGCATCAGGAAATCGTTTTTACACAAAATCAGTTAGTACAATCATTAAAAGACGTATTATATATGAAAGATATGCCAAGTATGGCTGATATCGATGGCTCACTGTATTTATTTTGTAAGGAAATCGGTCGCGATTTTACCGTTGCTTTATCTGGAGAATGTGCGGATGAGGTATTTGGTGGCTATCCATGGTTTCATCAACAAGAGGAGCAGCAACACTTCCCGTGGCTACGTTCAACAAAGGAACGTCAACAATTATTAACACCGCTTTGGCAAGACCGACTTAAACTTGCTGAATATATGCAAAATAGCTATGAACAATCTGTAAAAGAGATGCCTCATTTTGTAGGAAATGCTATTGAGGTTAAACGTCAGCGATTATTTTATTTAAATAATGTATATTTCATGCAAACGTTAATTGAGCGTAGTGATCGTATGAGTATGGGAGCGAGTATAGAAGTACGTGTACCTTTTGCGGACTATACGGTTATGGAATACGTTTGGAATATTCCTTGGGAAATGAAAACAGCTGGAGGAATGGAGAAGGGTATTTTACGAAGAGCATTTGAAGACATCTTACCAAAAGATGTAATCTATCGTAAAAAGAACCCTTATCCTAAAACGTATCACCCGGCTTATACGACGGGCGTACAGCAGGAATTACGTACTATTTTAAGCCAGAAGAAATCGGTCCTACATGAGTTATTTGATCAAGAAAAATTGCAGCAGCTTCTTGAATCAGGTGGAAAGTCCTTTACGGTTCCGTGGTTTGGGCAATTGATGGCAGGTCCCCAATTAATAGCGTATTTAATTCAACTGCATCATTGGTTTGACCATTATCAAATTGAAATTTTACCTTCTTAAAGGTTTATTTCTTTTTATGAATACCCCAACAGGCCATTAATTGTTGAATATAGCTCTCTAATAATGTCAGTGGAATATTGCCAAAGCCTAATAAAAAGACACGTTCACGGTATGGATTTGCGGTTAATGTATAGTTTGATAGCGGGGCAATGTGAATCCCCTGTTTTAAAGCAATGTCATGAAGCTGTTGTTCATTTTGGTGATGTGGCACCGAAATCAGTAAATGTGTACCTGCTGCATCCCCTGAAATATGAACTTCGGGAAATTGACTAGAAAAAATTTCGATTAATTTATCATGCTTTTTCCGATAAATTTTACGCATGCGATTTAAGTGCTTTGAAAAATGGCCGTCTTTCATAAATCTTGCTAAAATATGTTGCTCAAATCGAGGAACGGTTGCCGAATAATACGTAAAATCAGTTTGATATCGTTTTAACAAAGCAGGAGGTAACACGAAAAAGGCCACACGTAACGAGGGCATTAATGATTTTGTAAACGTACTTAAATAAATTACACGCTCATTTTGATCGAGTCCTTGCAGTGCAGGGATTGGTTTTCCAGTATAGCGAAACTCACTATCATAATCATCTTCAATAATATAGCGATTAGGTGCTTGCGCTGCCCATTTCAAAAGCTGTGTGCGCCGATTGGCTGAAAGAACAGCACCTGTTGGGAATTGATGTGAAGGTGTCACATAAACTAAATTTGCCGCAGTTTTTTGTAATTCCTCGATGATGAGTCCATCCGTATCAATGGGTACAGGGATGGCACGCTGTTTTAGCTGATCTCGATGGATTGGTGAGTATCCTGGATTTTCAAGTGCTAACTTCGCATGATCATCAAATAATTTTAAAATCATGGGCAAAAGTTGCTCTGTACCTGAACCAATGACAATTTGTTCGGGGGTGCATTTAATGCCGCGTGATTGATGCAAGTAATTGGCGATTTCACTTCGGAGAGCTAGCTCTCCTTGACGCTCGCCGGTTTGTAATAAATGCTTGAAAGGTGTATCGAGCACATCCTTTGCATACTTACGCCAAATCGTAAAGGGGAAGGAATTTTCATCTATTTGAGCAGAAGAAAAATCAATCGCATATGTAGGTTTTTCCTCCGCCATACTGTTGATTTCGGCATTCACTGGAACGATAAATGGAAGCTCATCAATCTCCTCGACAAAGTAGCCAACACGTGGCTTAGACATAATAAAGCCCTCCGCAAGAAGTTGTGCATATGCTAGTTCGACGGTTGTTTGGCTAATACTAAAAAAATCAGCCAGCTCCCGTTTAGATGGAAGACGGGCACCGACAGCTAATTGCTGCTTAGAGATAGCATTTTTAATGCCAATATAAAGTTGTTCATATAGTGGAATACTATTTTCCTTGTGTAATTGAAAATAAAGCATAAAATCGCCTCCTTATTGACTGTGCTAAAATATTGAATTTTTTAAAAGTGAACAATGCCAGGAAAGTATAGCATAATCCGCTCTTGTTAGGAATATTTTAGCTGAAACTTGCAAAAATGTGATGTATATAGTACAGTATGGTTAAATTTATAGTTGAATTCGATGATAGGAAGTAGTAGCAAGTATGTTTTTTCAAAGAGAGTCAGCGGTTGGTGGAAGCTGATAAAAGCACTTGTGAATCCGTCCTGGAGATGCGAAGTTGAAGTTCTTTAACTTGGCCGGCTTACCAAAGTCGTTATTTAAGTAAGTGGAATAGATTTGTTCTATTCAATTAGGGTGGCAACGCGGGTAGCTCTCGTCCCTTTCATAGGGATGGAGGGTTTTTTTGTGTTCAATTTGCTAATACACTAACGTATTAAAGCATGCAGTATCATCAATTCAATTGACTTAGGAGGAAGAAAATATGTTAGATATTAAACGTGTTCGTGATAATTTTGAAGAAGTGAAAAAAATGCTTCTGACTCGTAATGAAGATTTAGGAAACTTAGATAACTTTGAACCATTAGACAAAAAGCGTCGTGAGTTAATAGCTAAAACAGAGGAATTGAAAGCTGAGCGTAATAAAGTATCAGAACAAATTTCTGTGATGAAGCGCAATAAAGAAGACGCAACGGAAGTTATTGCACGTATGCGTCAAGTAGGCGATGAAATTAAAACACTTGATACGGAATTAAATGCAATTGAACAAGAATTCAAAGATATGATGATGCGTTTACCGAATATTCCACATGAATCTGTACCAGTTGGGACGGAAGAGGAAGACAATGTAGAAGATTATACATGGGGTAACGTACCAACATTTGATTTTGAAGCGAAAGCACACTGGGATATTGCGAAGGATTTAGATATCGTAGATTTTGAGCGCGGTGCAAAAGTGGCTGGTAGCCGATTCTTATTCTATAAAGGATTAGGTGCGCGTTTAGAGCGTGCATTAATTAGCTTTATGATGGATTTACATGCAGATCATCACGGCTATACAGAAATGTTGCCACCACAAATTGTTAACCGTGATAGCTTAACAGGTACAGGTCAATTACCGAAATTTGAAGAGGATGTATTTAAATTAGTACGTGAGGAAGATGAAGTAGACTTCTACTTAATTCCAACAGCAGAAGTACCGGTAACAAATTATTACCGCGATGAAATTTTAACAGTAGACATGTTGCCACAAGCATTTACAGCGTACAGTGCAAACTTCCGCTCAGAGGCAGGCTCAGCAGGCCGCGATACGCGAGGATTAATTCGCCAGCACCAATTTAATAAAGTCGAATTAGTACGTTTTGTTAAACCAGAAGAGTCTTATGAGCAATTAGAATTACTAACAGGTCATGCTGAAAAAGTATTACAATTATTAGGTTTACCGTACCGCAAATTAAAAATGTGTACAGCAGATTTAGGTTTTACAGCTGCTAAAAAATACGATTTAGAAGTATGGATTCCAGCACAAAAAATGTTCCGTGAAATTTCTTCTTGTTCAAACTTTGAAGATTTCCAAGCGCGTCGTGCGAATATCCGCTTCCGTCGCGAGCCAAATGCCAAACCAGAATATGTACACACATTAAACGGTTCAGGCTTAGCCATTGGTCGTACAGTAGCAGCTCTTTTAGAAAACTACCAACAAGCAGATGGTTCAGTTATTATTCCGGAAGTATTACGTCCATATATGGGTGGCGTAGAAGTCATTTCAGCAAAATAATGAGAAGGGGGACTCTTTTACGAAGAGTACCCCTTTTTTTGAATAGAAGGAGAGGTAAATGAAATGGAAACCCAATTATTTCAACAAGAAATACCAAAAGCTATTATAGATGGCATTCAACAAGTGCATAGAGCAATTTTTGATGGGACTATTTTAAAAGAAGAAAAGCTTCAACATAAGGTAAATTTACTAGCTGTCGTTGTTTTAGAGGAGGGCATTGTTGCAGGATTTAAACTAGGATATGAGCAGCCAGATGGTGTATTTTATAGTTGGCTTGGTGGGGTTCATCCACAATATCAACAGCGTGGTATCGCGATGAAATGTATGACGGCACAGCATGAGTGGTGCAAGCAACAAGGCTATAGCCGCGTTCGCACATATGGTCGCAATGAGAGGAAAGCGATGCTAATTGTGAATATAAAAGCAGGCTTTGAGATTACCTCAACATTTATCGATGCAAAGGGCCGTCATAAAGTTGTATTTGAAAAAGCATTATAGCTCTTTTCGTATGAGTAATGGTGCGTATGCAATGCACCAATAAATCAACAGAGCAAGTACTAAGCTAGTTAAATATCCAGATGCGCCGAATGCATCAAAAAGCCATTGCAGCGGTGTTCCAGAAACAGGTCGATTTAAAAACATAAAATTCGTCTGAAAATGACTATTATAAAAGTAAATTGGAGGTACAATGAATACCAAAAATACGACCGCTCGCCATAAATCTTGCCAGCGTAAATCAAGCTGTTTGGTTATGAGTAACGGGAAAATAAAAGCGAGCAGGAGTGAGTGAAATAAAAAACTGTGCACATGTAGAAAGCTTCCTACTGGATCAGCCGTCCACCCTGGAAATAGGAGCGCAATTGCAGCACCAGGTAATGTTAAGGCATACAGTATGGTTGAGGTTGTACGGCTCCCAAAATAAGCATGCCAACCTGTGATAAAAATGCCAAGCCCACATAAATGCAGTGGAGGGCTCCAGTAGGAATATTGCCCTTTTACAAGTAAAAAGAGTTGCTTAGCACATTCTAAAAGAAGTAGTAACCAAAAAACAGATTTCAAATATAATGGTTGATTTACTATATTAGAAAACTTATAAAGATATATTAGAAAAATTAATATAATTATAATACTAGCAAGCCAAATGATATGGGTCGAATCGAATAAAGTAAATCCGTTCATAGTAAGCTCCTATTCAATTTTAGTGAATAAGAAGAGCCGTCGTTTCCTGTTGTTTTGATACTAAGTTTGTTTTGCCAGCTATTCTTTTCGTAATCTTTTTTTCGCTTTTTTTCGTTCACGCAAAGCGCGGAAAAAGTCAGTTAAAACTTGTCCACATGCATCTGCTAAAACACCTTCTGTTACTTCGCATTCATGATTAAATCGTTCATCGTTTAAAAGGCGATACAAGGAGTCAACACATCCCGCCTTCAAGTCACGCGCGCCGTATACAACGCGTGGAATCCGTGATTGTAAAATAGCGCCTGCACACATTGGGCAAGGCTCTAGTGTGACATAAAGGGTCGTTTCTTCTAAGCGCCAGCTCCCGATTTTTTTACATGCTTCCTGAATGGCCATACTTTCCGCATGTGTTAATGCGTTTTGCGTTGTTTCTCGTAAATTGTGTGCACGTGCAATAATCTCATCTTGATAGACGATAACTGCACCGATTGGCACTTCTCCTAGAGCAGCTGCTTTTTGCGCTTCTTCTAGTGCTACTTCCATATAATAATGATCTTTATTGTTCGTCGTCATGTTTAATCGCCCCTTCCGTTTATTGTAGCATGGCTTTAACTTATTTCAGTAGAATTCCACTACTTCTATAAGTGGAGAATGAATGTCAAGTATGACACTATTTCAGTGGGGGTTCAAACTCCAGTTGAGAAGAGGTACTCAGGCTAATAACGCCGCATCGTGTTGCAACGCTGGATTGACCAATATCGTGTTGGCCCAATGATACAGCGGATGTCACAGATTTTTTAGACGATTTATTTGAGCAAGCTCGAAAAAAATCTGGACGCAATAACGCCAATGCATTATAGATTATACAGGCTAAATTTCCTCAGAAATGGAATATGTTGTTTTGTAAACTAATTTATTTTGTTGTCGTCGATTCACTGTGATAAAATGAAAAGCACTGACTATATGGAGAGAAGGGGGACTTCTAGTGTCTGAGCCGTTTATAACAGTAGAAGGTCCGATTGGTGTGGGTAAAACGTCGTTATCAAAAGCGATTTCAGAGGCGTTTAAGTACCATTTGTTAAAAGAGATTGTTGATGAAAATCCGTTTTTAGGGAAGTTTTATGAGGATATAGATGAATGGAGCTTTCAAACCGAGATGTTTTTTCTTTGCAATCGTTACAAGCAGCTTTCGGATATTAATCATATTTTAGATAAGCAACGTTCAGTTGTAGCGGATTATCATATTTTTAAAAACTTAATTTTTGCGAAACGGACATTAAAGCCGGTTGAATATGAAAAGTACGAGGCCATTTATAACATATTGACAAAAGATATGCCAAAGCCCAATATGGTCATTTATTTGCATGCGAGCCTGGATAAACTGATGGAGCGAATTACCATGCGCGGTCGTGAATTTGAGAAAAATATTTCGCGTGATTACATGGAGCAACTATCGAAGGATTATCATGAATTTATTGGCCATTTTGAGAAAATACATCCAGACATACCGGTTATTTATCTCGATGGGGACGCGCTTGATTTCGTGAAAAATGAAGAAGATTTGCAAAATATATTAAAAATTATTAAAGAAAAGTTGCAACAAAGGAGTTTGCGTTAATCATGAATTTAAGAGAAAAATATAACATCCCAGCAAATGCGGTTATTACGATTGCAGGAACGGTCGGTGTCGGAAAATCGACAATGACAAACGCGTTAGCAGAGGCGTTAAATTTCCGAACATCTTTTGAAAAGGTGGATACGAACCCATATTTAAATAAATTTTATGATGATTTTGAGAAATGGAGCTTTCATTTACAAATCTACTTTTTAGCAGAGCGTTTCAAGGAGCAAAAGCGTATTTTTGAATATGGGGGAGGGTTTATTCAGGATCGTTCAATTTACGAGGATACGGGTATATTTGCAAAAATGCACTATGATAAAGGGACGATGACGCCGACAGATTATGAAACGTATACTAATTTATTTGGCGCGATGGTGATGACCCCTTATTTCCCTCATCCAGATTTACTTGTTTATTTAGAAGGCTCAATTGATGATGTCATTGGACGAATTCAAGAGCGTGGGCGCGAGATGGAGCAGCAAACACCGCATGCATACTGGGAAGAGATGCATAGCCGCTATGAGAATTGGATCAATGACTTCAATGCTTGTCCGGTACTACGAATTAATATTAATGATTATGATTTAAAGGAAAACCCAGAGCAAGTGGATCATGTTGTGGCGCGTATTGGTCATATGCTGGAACAAACGAGTCATTTACGAAAATAATAGAGCTTAAAATAGAGGTGTTTTTGATTTCATATCAAAACACCTCTTTTCTGGTTCAAGAAATGGGCTTCCATGCTCATTTTAATATAAATACAGCGATTATAAGTGGAGCGGTAACGAGTAGAAGGACGAAAAAGCTCCACACAAGCTGCATCCCGTTCGACATATTTTTAGGTTTGATGCTGATGGCTTCATACAGTTCATTAATAGCTCGCTGTTCTTTTTCAAATAACATGGATTGAAACGCACTGTAATCTTCAATATGGGAGGTAGGATTTTCGAAATGAAAGCGAATGGCACGTATATCATCCGTTACCTCTTTTTCTTTATGGAAATAAGCAATAGTGGGTGCGATACCACCTGTTAATCGGGCGACGACATCAATATCGAAAGTAGTCATTTTATAGATAGGTATACCAGAGTCATTAATTGCCTTTTGAATAAGTCGATTGTTCATACATAAGCCCTCCTTTTACGTGTAAGTAGTATTCCCCAGATAGAGAACGTTGTAACAAAACTTTTAAAAAATATTGCGTTGAAAATGAAATATCTATTATGCTGAGTAGTAATTACAAATTTTAGGTATTTGTAAAAGCATATGAAATGGGGATGGAAATATGACGACAGTACCAATGTTAGAACAACGCTTATCGGCATTACCAACTACGGCGATTTCGGATGTTACAGGGGGACACACAAATGTGGATGCATCGATTAAGCCACTAGCCGACCATTTTAAAATAGCAGGACGTGTATTAACTGTACGCTTACCTGACGGGGAAAATGGTGCGGTGTTAGAGGCCATTAGTAAGGCAGAAAAAGGGGATATTATAGCAATAGATGCAAAAGGTAATAATAACCGTGCAGTAGCAGGGGATTTTGTTATGCAACTCGCGCAAGGAGTGGGCGTACAAGGCTTTGTTGTAGATGGTGTTATTCGTGATTTAGCAGCTGCAAGAGCCATTGATTTTCCAATATTCTCAATAGGAACGACGGTTGCAGCGGGGAATAAAAATGGCGGTGGTGTAGTAGGCAGAGCCATTTCCTTAGGTGGTGTGGCTGTTCAGTCCGGGGATTATATTATTGGAGATATTGACGGGGTAGTCATCGTTCCCCAATCAGATGTTGAATGGGTGATTCAAGCGGCGGAAGAAAAAGTTACAAAAGACCAAGCGCGTGAACAACAAGCATTACATAACGGAGAGCAATCAATTCGCGCGTATTTGGCAAAAGTTCTAAAATAAATAATTTGAATCCACATGAAAAATGCAGCATTTCAACATAAAAGCTGAAATGCTGCATTTTATAAATTCTGGACATCCGTTCGTGTCAATTTACTAAATTATTTTAAGTTAGCTGCCTGATATTCAGCAAATTTCTTTTCATCAAAGCGTTTTTCCCATTTCGCCATAACAAGAGTAGCTATTGTATTCCCGATAACATTTACAACTGTACGCCCCATATCTAAAATACGGTCAATACCTGCGATGAATGCTAAACCTTCAACTGGAATACCGACAGTACCTAACGTGGCTAACAGTACAACGAATGAAACCCCTGGTACACCTGCGATTCCTTTTGACGTTACCATTAACACAAGCATTAATGTAATTTGTTCAACGATTGATAAATGAATTCCATACATTTGTGCAATAAAGAGTGCAGCAATTGCTTGGTAAAGTGTTGAACCATCAAGGTTGAATGAGTAACCAGTTGGAATAACAAATGAAACAATATCCTTTGGTGCACCCATTTTTTCCGTTTTTTCCATGATGCGAGGTAGTACAGTTTCGGATGATGATGTCGTAAATGCTAGTAATAGCTCGTCTTTAATCATACGAATTAATTTAAAGATGTTAATGCCGAAAATTTTGGCTGTTATCCCTAATACAACGATAACGAAAAAGATCATCGTCCCATAAACTAATAGAGCTAATTTTCCAAGTGGGACAAGAGAGGATAGCCCAAATTTGGAAACGGTAATTCCAATTAATGCAAATACGCCAAATGGAGCGAATTTCATTATTAAGTTTGTCACCCAGAACATCGCATCGGCGGTTCCTTGGAAGAATGCAAGTACAGGCTTACCTCGTTCTCCAATCGCGGCTACACCAAGACCGAAGATGACAGAGAAGAAGATAATCGCGAGCATATCGCCTTCAGCCATTGCCTTGATAATGTTACTAGGTACAATATCAACTAAAATATGAAATGGACCTTGATCTTCTTGCTGAGCTGATGTTTCTTCATACGCAGAAATATCAGTCTTTTCTAACTGGCTCATATCTACGCCAACACCTGGTTGGAAGATGTTCGCTGCTAATAACCCAACAATTATCGCAATTGTTGTAATAACTTCAAAATAAATAAGCGTTTTTCCGCCAAGACGACCTAATTGCTTTATGTCACCAGTACCAGCAACACCAACAATTAAAGTGGAAATAATAATCGGTACAACAATCATCTTAATTAAGTTTAAGAAAATGTCACCAATAGGTTGTAAGTATGTTTGTATGTTAGCGTTTCCATAAAATACAGCACCTACAATTATCCCTAAAACCAAACCGATTAAAATTTGTGCGGCTAAGCTAATTTTAAACTTTTTCAAAATATAGTTCCTCCTAATAAAATTCGATTTAGGACTAGCCTAAACCAATTCTATAAGATAAATACAAAATCCGACAAAATCCGACTAATCTGCTTTACTAATTATTTCTGAATATAAAACTTGAATAAACTTTTTTATGTTGACCTTTGCTTTTCGTTGGTCATTATTTTCTATTTGTTGCATTAAATGACGGATGTCAGTTAAGTCAAAATAGCGCGGTGTATAGTATTCGAATTCGGAATTTGTATAGTCAACAATACCGAGATTAGCTAAGTTGATCATACTAGCTAAAATGGTACGTCGCACACGTTGTTCAATTGCTTTACTTTCTTTTAAAATGTCATCGGGTGTATTTTTTGTAAGCATGGCCACTTTTTCATAAATTTCCTTTAACGGTGGGAGTGGTGCAATTTTATGCTTTTCGATAAGCAATTGTTCAATAATTTTAACGATATCTTCACTCCCGACTTCACCAACAATCCCCATATCATTTAAAATTGATTGAATATGATCTCGTGTCGTTTTTTTTGTATTTTTAACATCAGGCACTTCAAAATTTGTAAGCGATTGACGGATTGCCTGGATGGAATTTTTTAAACGATGCTGCTCTTCAGTGCGTTTTAGTACCATTTGTACTTCGATTTTATTGATCGGCTTGTGAATGAAAAACTCGATACCCTTTTCATAACTTTCGGCCACCATTTCTTTATTGGCTACTTGAGAAATCATTATAAAACTTCCTTCAAAACCGTTTTGGTGCAGGTTTTCAATTGTTTCGATGCCATCAAGATTAGGCATTAAAAGATCAATTAAAACAAATTCAGGTTGCATCATGAGGATCTGGGGGATAGCATCTACGCCATTTTTTGCCTCCCCAATAACCGTGCCTAAATCAAATTCATCAATAATGTCCGATAGCATTACGCGGCTAGCACGATCGTCATCAACAATAAAATAACGCATTGTTAATTTTCCTCCTCACGTAAAAGATTTGTTGGAATCCGTACAGTAAAGCGCGTTAATTGATCGCTTGTTACCGTAATAGAGCCCTGCAGGTTTTCGATAATTGTTTTCGTATGTGAAAGTCCGATACCAGTTGATGCATAACCTAATGTATTGAATTTCGAGGTATAGCCGACATCAAAAATAACGGGTAACAGATGCATATCAATCCCTATCCCATTATCTTCTACAATAAATTCCGTTGTATTTGAATGGATTTTTACTGTTAAGGTAATGATGCCCTGATGTTCGATTGCTTCAACAGCATTGGCCATTAAATTATTTAAAATGGCTAACAATGCGATATGCTCATTTGTTTTAAAATCATTTGGACAAATGGTTTTAAATTGGATTGTTTTTTGTTGTAGTTGTGCATAGTTTTCATTCGCTTCTACAATATAATTGAGTAAATCGGATAGTAAAAAGGCATCCTTAAATTCCGTATTTGTAATTTTCGCTAAGCCTGCATAAATACGTTCATGATCTTTTTTAATTTCATGCATTTCCTGTGAAATTAATAAAGCCTCTTTGCCTAAAGTAGAATCGATTGCTTTTAGTTTTTTATAAAGCTGATAGCTGTTAACAGTTAATTGTTCGACTTGATCCATCGATTTTCGAATATAAAGTACTTCCACGTACAACTCAGAATGAATAGCCATTAAATGTTGTAGTTGTTTTTTTTGTTCGGAAAGTGAAATTGCACTATATAAACCAACAACAAAAAAGCTTCGTAAAAACCCGACGAATACAAATAGCAAAAGAGAATTTGATGTATTCAACTGTGGTGCATATAAGACGGCTGTTGCGATATGTTCGAGTGTATTGGCGATGACCTCAAAAGACATGCCACATAATCCTAAAAGGAAAGGGCGCTTTTTAATATTCTCAAAAGGGATGACATGTATACATATTGCAAAAACAATATAAAAAAGTCCTGCTGGTACATACTCAATAAATGACACAAATGTAGTATGTTCATTTTGTAACATATTAAATACAGTACGCCATGTAATAACTGTAATCGCTGTGATGATTCCTGTTGATAGGATTGGTACTGGACGCACTAAAAGCGCAAAAAAGAAAATAATGCTACCGAGTCCAAATCGAAATGACGCATTGTCAAATGGCATAATTTTTACTTCACTACCAATTGCTGTGAGCAGCGCAATCAATAGCATAATCAAAATAGTCTTTATTGTTTTTGTGAGAGGTTGTGTTGTCTCCAAAAAAGAACCGCCTTTACTGAAAAGTGTTAAGTATTTTATTTTACAAGAAAAGAACATATATAAACATAAAAAAGCACTATATCTCAAAAGATATAGTGCTGTCATTTTAAGTTATAGGTAAAAAAATCCGATACATACAGTAACGGTTAAATTTAAAATGGAGGAGGTAGAGGGATTCGAACCCCCGCGCGGTGTTACCCGCCTGTCGGTTTTCAAGACCGATCCCTTCAGCCGAACTTGGGTATACCTCCAATAGGTAATGTCGTTTTTTCGACATTTATAAATTTAGCATGAGATATGAATTAAGTCAATAATAATTTCAAAAAAATTGTAGAGGCAACTTGTTGCATTTTTAGTATGCACTTAGTATACTAGGTAGTGCCGTGCTAGATGGGGAGGTAGCGGTGCCCTGTAACTTGCAATCCGCTCTAGCAAGATTGAATTCCTTTTCTGAGGCTGTCCGTATTGTTTGGTCTGCCTTTTGCACGTAGTGTTGACGGTTGGGTCCTGCGCAATAAGTACCCATGAACCATGTCAGGTCCGGAAGGAAGCAGCATTAAGTGGTATCACTTATGTGCCGCGGGGTCGCCTAACTTGAGCTGGCGACAGAAGTAACGCTTATGTGCGGCAGTCGAAGAAAGGTGCACGGCATTAATTTGCCAATTCAAACGCACTCATCATTAAAGATGAGTGCGTTTTTTAGTAGAAAATAATAAATGGGAATTTTTGTATTAATTAAATTAGACGTGTTTTTGAAATATATTTCAAATAAGAATATGCTATAATAAAAGTACCAAATTTTAATGAGAAAAGGAGAGGGGAAGGTTGACATATCAAGCGTTTTATCGTGTTTATCGACCACAATCATTCCGCGAAATGTCTGGTCAAACACATGTGAAAAGGACCCTTCAAAATGCTCTCCTCGGGAATAAAACAACACATGCTTATTTATTTTCAGGGCCTCGAGGTACTGGGAAGACAAGTACAGCTAAAATTTTTGCAAAAGCGTTAAATTGTGAAAATGCCCCTGCCAGTGAGCCATGTAATGAATGCGCTACATGTAAAAGTATTACAGAAGGATCGCATACAGATGTAATTGAGTTCGATGCAGCTTCGAATTCAAGAGTAGAGGAAATGCGGGATATTATTGAGAAGGTCCGTTTTGCTCCAGCAGATGCTCGTTTTAAAGTGTATATTATTGACGAAGTGCATATGCTGTCTACGAGTGCGTTTAATGCCTTATTAAAGACATTAGAAGAACCCCCTGAACATGCGGTATTTATTTTAGCGACGACAGAGCCACATAAACTACCTGCAACCATTATCTCTCGTTGTCAGCGTTTTGATTTTAAACGACTATCTTCCGTAGATATTGTCGAGCGAATGAAAATCGTCCTTGAAGATATCCAAATGAATTATGATGAGCAGGCACTTAAAATAATTGCACAAGCGGCAGCCGGTGGTATGCGTGATGCATTAAGTTTACTGGATCAAGTAGTCTCTTTTAGTAATGAATCTATCCAATTAGAAGATGTGTTACTTGTGACGGGGTCGGTTAGCCAAGATGCATTTTACGATATTGCTTGTTTACTCAAAGAAAAAGAAGTTGCTAGTGTGTTAGGTATTGTTGAAAATTTAATCGCGGATGGAAAAGAGCCGTTACGTTTAGCGGAAGATTTTATAACGTTTTTCCGAGATTTATTGTTATTGCAAATGGATGGAACGTTAGAAGAGCTGCTTGAATTTATTTCACACGAACAGAAATTTGTAGAGCTAGCCCAAAATTTTGATGCAGACACACTGTATGGGTTTATTAATATTTTGGCAAAAACACAACAGGAAATGCGCTTTTCACATCACACGAAAATTTATTTAGAGACAGCCCTTTTAAAAATGGCTCAACTTAAAGGGAATGCTCCTGTAACAACTGGAGTGGATTCTGCTTTAGCGGGTAAATTAACATCATTGGAAAATATTGTTGGACAGTTATCGCAACAATTACAAAACGGTGGGGTACCGGCGCAACAAGTAAAAACCCCTTCTCCACAGCGTGTACGACCGGCAGGTAATCAATATAATCCTCCGAATGGGCGCATTAAGGAAGTTTTAAAAACCGCTAGTAAGACGGATATTCAAAAGATTAAGGCTGCCTGGGCAATGTCATTATCGCAAATGCAAAGATCTCAAGCAGCACTTTTAGCTGATGCAGAGCCTGTTGCGGCAAATTCGGATGCTTTTGTGTTAAAATTCAAGTATGATATTCATTGTCAAATGGTAGCAGACAATAAAGGACTTGTTTCGTTGTTTACGCAAGGAATTGCTATGGAAACAGGCATTCAATATGAAGTGCTTTGTATTCCGGAGCAAGCATGGCTCAAGTTGCGAGAAAACTTTATAAAAGAAAATGGCTTGGACCAAAAGAAGCAAGAAGCCAATTCAAACGAGGTAACTGATCAACCGCATTTGCTTGAAGAACAACCTTTTATAGAAGATGCACTACTAGTGGAAGCGCAAGATCCATTAATAGTTGAGGCAGAACAACGATTTGGAAAAGACTTTGTTGATGTTGTCGAAGAATAATAATGAAGTATAAGGAGGAACTTATTTATGCGTGGTATGGGTAATATGCAAGGTATGATGAAGAAAATGCAAAAAATGCAAAAAGAAATGATGGAAGCGCAAGATGCTTTAAATGAACAACAATTTGAAGGTATTGCTGGTGGCGGTATGGTGAAAGTTGTTATGAACGGTCAGCGTCAATTATTAGAAGTTGCTTTAGATGAGTCAGTAGTAGATCCAGATGATATCGAAATGTTACAAGATTTAATCGTTGTGGCAACAAACGAAGCGCTTAAAAAAGTAGAAGACACAACATCATCAACAATGGGCAAATTCACTCAAGGAATGAACCTTCCTTTCTAATTGAATCGTTCGTTTTTGTAGAAGCACATCTCGGTCAATTCGAGATGTGCCTTTTTAAAGGGGGAAGAATGAATGCATTATCCAGAGCCAATATCAAAGTTAATTGATAGTTTTATGAAACTACCTGGAATTGGGCCGAAAACAGCAGCACGTCTAGCATTTCATGTTTTAACGATGAAGGAAGATACCGTTTTATCTTTTGCTAAGGCATTAGTTGATGCTAAACGAAACTTAATGTACTGCTCGCAATGTGGGCATATAACAGATATTGACCCGTGTCATATTTGTTCTGATAAGCAACGAGATGTATCGACGATTTGTGTTGTTCAAGATCCGAAAGATGTCATTGCAATGGAAAAGATGCGTGATTACCAAGGTTTGTATCATGTTTTACATGGAGCAATTTCTCCAATGGACGGTGTAGGACCTGAGGATATTAATGTTGCCTCGTTACTAACACGTTTACATGATGAAAGAGTGCAAGAATTAATATTAGCAACGAACCCTACAATAGAAGGTGAAGCGACAGCAATGTATATTTCTCGTCTCGTTAAACCGTCAGGCATTCGTACAACACGCATTGCACATGGTTTACCGGTAGGTGGCGATTTAGAATATGCAGATGAAGTAACTTTATCAAAAGCATTAGAAGGGCGTCGCGAGCTGTAAAAGTGAGGGGACAGTCATGCTATTTTCCCGTAAAGGAAAATTAAAGAAAGAGTTCGATGAAAAACTAGTTTCTTCTATTAAAGAAACAAAAGAAGATTTGCATAATGCAAAAGTGTTTGAAGAATTAATGGATGATTATAATCTAGATATTATAGCTGAACGTAAAAGAGCAGAAAGTATTCATTATTATTTATATAAAGAAGCACGTATTCGACGCGTTTTAATTAAATGATAAGACAGTATGTATGATTGATAATATTTTCAGTATAGAAATAAGAGGGGCAACAGCAGCATATGTTACCAATAAAGTTCTTTAAAGGATGGTGCAATGCGTTACATTATTGTAGCTTTAGGCTGTTTGTTGCTCTTGTTTTTATTTTTAGTAAGAAAAAATAAACGATTTGGTGCGCTGTTTGAATATTTTGCGATGTTTTGGTTTAAGCTAGCGCTAGTAATTGTTCTTTTATTTGTAGGGAACATGATATTAAGTCGATATGGTTTTCACGTACCAATAAATACCTTTTCAGTCGTAACAATTACCCTCTTAGGTATTCCAGGATTACTTTGTATGGGATTATTAATATTAATCATATAAATATACAGAAAGGGGTTGTATATTTAAAGTTATCGTGGTATATTAATTTAAGTCGCAAAGACGATAATAAATATCGAAAAACTTTTGTTGACAAGAAAGTAATGCAATGGTATTATATAAAAGTTGCTGTTGAGAGACAGCGGAAAACAACTTCAAAAAAGTTGTTGACAAGATATAAGATGTTGTGTTAAGATATAAAAGTTGTCACTTCGAAAGAGATGACGAAATGAACCTTGAAAACTGAACAAGCAAACGTTAATGATTTAAACGTTTAAGTGATGAACTTAAACAAAACATAGATATCAACTTTATGTTGATACGCTAGCAAAGCAAATGAGCTTTCAAACTAACTTTTATGGAGAGTTTGATCCTGGCTCAGGACGAACGCTGGCGGCGTGCCTAATACATGCAAGTCGAGCGGACTTTCATTGGATGCTTGCATCCTTTGAAAGTTAGCGGCGGACGGGTGAGTAACACGTGGGTAACCTACCCTGTAGATTGGGATAACTCCGGGAAACCGGGGCTAATACCGAATAACACTTTTGAGCTCATGTTCGAAAGTTAAAAGATGGTTTCGGCTATCACTACAGGATGGGCCCGCGGCGCATTAGCTAGTTGGTGAGGTAACGGCTCACCAAGGCAACGATGCGTAGCCGACCTGAGAGGGTGATCGGCCACACTGGGACTGAGACACGGCCCAGACTCCTACGGGAGGCAGCAGTAGGGAATCTTCCACAATGGACGAAAGTCTGATGGAGCAACGCCGCGTGAGTGAAGAAGGATTTCGGTTCGTAAAACTCTGTTGCAAGGGAAGAACAAGTAGCGTAGTAACTGGCGCTACCTTGACGGTACCTTGTTAGAAAGCCACGGCTAACTACGTGCCAGCAGCCGCGGTAATACGTAGGTGGCAAGCGTTGTCCGGAATTATTGGGCGTAAAGCGCGCGCAGGTGGTTTCTTAAGTCTGATGTGAAAGCCCACGGCTCAACCGTGGAGGGTCATTGGAAACTGGGAAACTTGAGTGCAGAAGAGGATAGTGGAATTCCAAGTGTAGCGGTGAAATGCGTAGAGATTTGGAGGAACACCAGTGGCGAAGGCGACTATCTGGTCTGTAACTGACACTGAGGCGCGAAAGCGTGGGGAGCAAACAGGATTAGATACCCTGGTAGTCCACGCCGTAAACGATGAGTGCTAAGTGTTGGGGGGTTTCCGCCCCTCAGTGCTGCAGCTAACGCATTAAGCACTCCGCCTGGGGAGTACGGTCGCAAGACTGAAACTCAAAGGAATTGACGGGGGCCCGCACAAGCGGTGGAGCATGTGGTTTAATTCGAAGCAACGCGAAGAACCTTACCAGGTCTTGACATCCCATTGACCACTGTAGAGATACAGTTTTCCCTTCGGGGACAACGGTGACAGGTGGTGCATGGTTGTCGTCAGCTCGTGTCGTGAGATGTTGGGTTAAGTCCCGCAACGAGCGCAACCCTTATTCTTAGTTGCCATCATTTAGTTGGGCACTCTAAGGAGACTGCCGGTGACAAACCGGAGGAAGGTGGGGATGACGTCAAATCATCATGCCCCTTATGACCTGGGCTACACACGTGCTACAATGGACGGTACAAACGGTTGCCAACCCGCGAGGGGGAGCTAATCCGATAAAACCGTTCTCAGTTCGGATTGTAGGCTGCAACTCGCCTACATGAAGCCGGAATCGCTAGTAATCGCGGATCAGCATGCCGCGGTGAATACGTTCCCGGGCCTTGTACACACCGCCCGTCACACCACGAGAGTTTGTAACACCCGAAGTCGGTGGGGTAACCTTTATGGAGCCAGCCGCCGAAGGTGGGATAGATGATTGGGGTGAAGTCGTAACAAGGTAGCCGTATCGGAAGGTGCGGCTGGATCACCTCCTTTCTAAGGATATATTCGGAATCATTCCTTATGGAATGAAACATTAACGTTTGCTGTTCAGTTTTGAAGGTTCATCTTTATGATGAAATACTTCAAAACTTGTTCTTTGAAAACTGGATAAAACGACATTGAAAGCAATAAATAAACAAATGATCAAGAAATTGATCGTGCAATCTTTTAAAATCTTACTCATTTGAGTAAGTGTAACTTATTGGTTAAGTTAATAAGGGCGCACGGTGGATGCCTTGGCACTAGGAGTCGAAGAAGGACGGCACTAACACCGATATGCTTTGGGGAGCTGTAAGTAAGCTTTGATCCAGAGATTTCCGAATGGGGGAACCCACTATGTTTAATCACATAGTATCTTCACGTGAATACATAGCGTGTTGAGGACAGACGCAGGGAACTGAAACATCTAAGTACCTGCAGGAACAGAAAGAAAATTCGATTCCCTGAGTAGCGGCGAGCGAAACGGGAAGAGCCCAAACCAAAGAGCTTGCTCTTTGGGGTTGTAGGACATTCTATACGGAGTTACAAAAGAATGAGATAGTTGAAGCGGCTTGGAAAGGCCCGCCATAGAAGGTAAAAGCCCTGTAAGTGAAACCTCATTCCCTCTTGAATGTATCCTGAGTACGGCGGAACACGTGAAATTCCGTCGGAATCTGGGAGGACCATCTCCCAAGGCTAAATACTACCTAGTGACCGATAGTGAACCAGTACCGTGAGGGAAAGGTGAAAAGCACCCCGGAAGGGGAGTGAAATAGATCCTGAAACCGTGTGCCTACAAGTAGTTAGAGCCCGTTAATGGGTGATAGCGTGCCTTTTGTAGAATGAACCGGCGAGTTACGATTACGTGCGAGGTTAAGTTGATGAGACGGAGCCGCAGCGAAAGCGAGTCTGAATAGGGCGAATTAGTACGTGGTCGTAGACCCGAAACCAGGTGATCTACCCATGTCCAGGGTGAAGGTGAGGTAACACTTACTGGAGGCCCGAACCCACGCACGTTGAAAAGTGCGGGGATGAGGTGTGGGTAGCGGAGAAATTCCAATCGAACCTGGAGATAGCTGGTTCTCTCCGAAATAGCTTTAGGGCTAGCCTCGTGATTGAGAATACTGGAGGTAGAGCACTGTTTGGACTAGGGGGGCATCTCGCTTTACCGAATTCAGACAAACTCCGAATGCCAGATATTTATACACGGGAGTCAGACTGCGAGTGATAAGATCCGTAGTCAAGAGGGAAACAGCCCAGACCACCAGCTAAGGTCCCAAAGTAATCGTTAAGTGGAAAAGGATGTGGCGTTGCTTAGACAACCAGGATGTTGGCTTAGAAGCAGCCACCATTTAAAGAGTGCGTAATAGCTCACTGGTCGAGTGACGCTGCGCCGAAAATTTATCGGGGCTAAACGATTCACCGAAGCTGTGGATGCATCCGTATGGATGCGTGGTAGGAGAGCGTTCTAAGGGCGTTGAAGTCAGACCGGAAGGACTGGTGGAGCGCTTAGAAGTGAGAATGCCGGTATGAGTAGCGAAAGACGGGTGAGAATCCCGTCCACCGTATGACTAAGGTTTCCTGAGGAAGGCTCGTCCGCTCAGGGTTAGTCGGGACCTAAGCCGAGGCCGATAGGCGTAGGCGATGGACAACAGGTTGATATTCCTGTACCACCTCCTCACCGTTTGAGAAATGGGGGGACGCAGTAGGATAGGGTAAGCAGAGCGTTGGTTGTCTCTGTTCAAGCAGTAAGGCGTGTGTGTAGGCAAATCCGCACACTGATACGTTGAGCTGTGATGACGAGTCCGTATGGACGAAGTTCCTGATTTCACACTGCCAAGAAAAGCCTCTATCGAGGTGAGAGGTGCCCGTACCGCAAACCGACACAGGTAGTCGAGGAGAGAATCCTAAGGTGTGCGAGAGAACTCTCGTTAAGGAACTCGGCAAAATGACCCCGTAACTTCGGGAGAAGGGGTGCTCTTGAGCGTGCAAGCGCACGAGAGCCGCAGTGAATAGGCCCAGGCGACTGTTTAGCAAAAACACAGGTCTCTGCAAAACCGTAAGGTGAAGTATAGGGGCTGACGCCTGCCCGGTGCTGGAAGGTTAAGAGGAGTGGTTAGCGCAAGCGAAGCTACGAATTGAAGCCCCAGTAAACGGCGGCCGTAACTATAACGGTCCTAAGGTAGCGAAATTCCTTGTCGGGTAAGTTCCGACCCGCACGAAAGGCGTAACGATCTGGGCACTGTCTCAACGAGAGACTCGGTGAAATTATAGTACCTGTGAAGATGCAGGTTACCCGCGACAGGACGGAAAGACCCCGTGGAGCTTTACTGTAGCCTGATATTGAATTTTGGTACAACTTGTACAGGATAGGTAGGAGCCAGAGATCTCGGAGCGCCAGCTTCGAAGGAGGCGTCAGTGGGATACTACCCTGGTTGTATTGAACTTCTAACCCATGCCCCTTAACGGGGTAGGAGACAGTGTCAGGCGGACAGTTTGACTGGGGCGGTCGCCTCCTAAAGAGTAACGGAGGCGCCCAAAGGTTCCCTCAGAATGGTTGGAAATCATTCGTAGAGTGTAAAGGCATAAGGGAGCTTGACTGCGAGACCTACAAGTCGAGCAGGGTCGAAAGACGGGCTTAGTGATCCGGTGGTTCCGCATGGAAGGGCCATCGCTCAACGGATAAAAGCTACCCCGGGGATAACAGGCTTATCTCCCCCAAGAGTCCACATCGACGGGGAGGTTTGGCACCTCGATGTCGGCTCATCGCATCCTGGGGCTGTAGTCGGTCCCAAGGGTTGGGCTGTTCGCCCATTAAAGCGGTACGCGAGCTGGGTTCAGAACGTCGTGAGACAGTTCGGTCCCTATCCGTCGTGGGCGTAGGAAATTTGAGAGGAGCTGTCCTTAGTACGAGAGGACCGGGATGGACACACCGCTGGTGTACCAGTTGTCTTGCCAAAGGCATCGCTGGGTAGCTATGTGTGGACGGGATAAGTGCTGAAAGCATCTAAGCATGAAGCCCCCCTCAAGATGAGATTTCCCATTACGCAAGTAAGTAAGACCCCTGAAAGACGATCAGGTAGATAGGTTCGAGGTGGAAGTGTGGCGACATATGGAGCTGACGAATACTAATCGGTCGAGGACTTAACCACAATTTATTGCACAATTTCAATGAAACGTTTATCCAGTTTTGAAAGAACAATCTTTCATAGTGAAGTGATGATGGCAAAGAGGTCACACCCGTTCCCATACCGAACACGGAAGTTAAGCTCTTTAGCGCCGATGGTAGTTGGGGGCTTCCCCCTGTGAGAGTAGGACATCGCTTCGCAAATTAAAACCCACTGAGAAATCAGTGGGTTTTTTATTGTTAAAGAAATCATAAAATAAAAGTGCATATATAAGTTGTTTAAAGGATGTGGGGTTTGTCGGATTTTACAGACCACCTTATAATAGGAAGAAAGATAAACTTTGTTGAGGTGTAACGATGAAAAGAGAAAGACCAATCGTAGAAGCATTACAAAAATTTATAAAAAATAAGCCGCTCTCATTGCATGTACCAGGGCATAAGAATGGAATGCTTTCTAACTTACCAAATGGAATAAAAAAAGCGTTAACATATGATGTAACAGAATTAACAGGATTAGATGATTTTCATAATCCGGAAGAGGCCATTTTAGAAGCAGAGAAATTATTAGCTCGAACATATGGAGCAGCACAAAGCTTCTTTTTAGTAAATGGTTCAACGGTCGGTAATTTAGCGATGATTTATGCAACGTGTCAGCAAGGGGATACGGTCATCGTGCAAAGAAATGCGCATAAATCAATTTTTCACGCGTTAGAATTAGTGGGTATCAATCCCGTCTATATTGCACCAAAATGGCACGAACAAAGTCAAACTGCGGGGAGTGTCCAACTAGAACAATTAGTACAAGCACTAAATTTATATCCTGATGCAAAAGCAGTAATATTAACTTATCCTACTTATTATGGTGTTACGACAAAAAATTTAGAAAAACAAATTTCATATTGTCACGGAAAGGGGATTCCTGTACTTGTAGATGAAGCGCATGGTGCCCATTTGACTGTCAGTAGTCAATTACCTGCTTCTGCGTTAGATTTGGGAGCTGATGTTGTTGTACAATCTGCACATAAAACATTGCCAGCTATGACAATGGCTTCTTTTTTACATATTAAGTCGACACGGGTAGATGCTCAAAAAGTAAATCATTATTTACGGATGCTTCAATCAAGTAGTCCCTCTTACTTACTATTGGCGTCATTAGATGATGCGAGGCAGTATGTGACGGGGTATACGGAAAGTGACTTTGTTTACTTAATGGAGAAGCGTAAACAATTGATTGAATCGTTACAAACATTAACTGAGCTTCAAGTCGTTGAAGTAGATGATTTGTTAAAATTAATTGTACGAGCACCAGGATATACAGGCTTTGAGTTGAAACTAGCATTGGAGAAAATGCAGGTATTTGTCGAATTAGCAGATGCCAATCAAGTCCTATTAATTTTACCTTTATTAAAGCATGGAGACACGTATCCATTTGCAGATTTGAGAATTCGAATGAAAGAGGCTTTAATACAATTAAAAGAATCACCAGGTCATTTAGCTCAAGTAAATCAACTGGGAATTGAAATGTCTGCACTTACTAAGCCTGAATTAAGTTTTGCCCAAATTGAACGTGCTGAAAAAGAATGGGTACCTTATGTGAGGGCAATTGGCCGTGTTGCTGCATCGACATTAATACCATATCCACCAGGAATCCCATTATTTATTCCAGGTGAAAAAATTACGGTTGCAAAGTTGAGTCAACTAGAGGAATTATTAGCAATGGGTGCTGCTTTCCAAGGAGAGCATCGTTTACATGAAAAACTAATTTATGTCATAAAATGAAAAAGGGGAGAATATAAACATGCAAGGGAACTTATTTATAACATTTGAAGGTCCGGATGGTGCAGGGAAAACGTCTGTATTAAAATCAATAGGAGAACGTTTACAGCAAAATCAAAAAGATGTTCTACTGACAAGGGAACCTGGTGGTATCGAAATTGCAGAAAAAATCCGCTCCGTCATTTTAAATCCTGAACATACAATGATGAATGAGCGTACAGAGGCATTACTTTATGCAGCGGCAAGAGCGCAACATTTTTATGAAAAAGTCATACCAGCACTGGGGCAAGGAAAGCATGTACTATGTGATCGATTTATTGATTCTTCCCTTGCATATCAAGGTCATGCAAGAGGAATTGGTGTAGATGAAGTGTTATTAATTAATCAATTTGCAATTGGTCAAAGGCTTCCGGATATCACAATTTATTTTGATATTGCACCCGAAAAAGGTTTGGCACGAATTCATGCTAATCGTTCAGATGAAATAAATCGCCTAGATGTCGAGGGGTTAGCATTCCATCAAAAGGTGTATGAAGGCTATCAAGAAGCAATGAAACGTTATCCAAATCGATTCCGTGTAATCAACGCGGATCAGCAGATAGAGGATGTTGTCGAAGAGGTATGGGGGATTTTAAATCCAATATTAGGGTAAAAGTAAATGAAGTGGACCTTCAAGTTATGATATAATAGAAGCACCAATTCAATGAAGGGGTGAGTACGGATGAAGTTAGTAGTAGCAGTTGTGCAAGATCAAGATAGTAACCGATTATCAAATGCTTTGACGAAAAATAACTTTCGTGCGACGAAATTAGCAAGTACAGGTGGTTTTTTACGTTCTGGAAATACAACATTTTTAATTGGTACGGATGATTCGTTAATACCGAAATTATTGGATATTATTCGTGAAAACTGTAGATCACGTGAACAAATGGTAGCACCAGTTTCGCCAATGGGTGGAAATGCAGACTCTTATATTCCGTACCCTGTGGAAGTTGAAGTTGGCGGAGCAATTGTCTTTGTTTTACCAATCGATCAATTCCACCATTTTTAATATAGTGGAGGCGATAGATAAATGAAAATCAATCAAGATATCCGACTTGGTATGAATACTAATCGCAATGATTTACGTCCAACAAACCAAGGCAATAATCGTTTTGGTGATATGGTTTTGAAACAAGGATCTAAAATGCAAACAGAGCAACTGACAAGGCTTTTAGGTGACATTTCAGCAGCGGGTAACCGTGTCGCGCGTTCGCGTAATTTACGAGAACTTGCACGATTTAAAATGCTGGTGAAGCGTTTTTTACAAGAAGCGGTGGATTATGGTTTAGAGATGAAACAATCTCATACATGGAATCGTTTTGGTGAAGGTAGACGCTTAAAAATTGTTGAAACAATCGACGAACGACTTGTTGAGTTAGCTGAAGATATATTAAATGAAGAAAAAGAATCTATTGAATTATTAGCGAAAATTGGCGAAATCAAAGGTCTCTTAATTAATCTTTATATGTAAAGTATCCCCGTGTCTTTGTCGCGCACTAGACACGGGATTTTTTCTAGTATCGCTTTAACGTGCTTCAGCAAAAGTCCTCAACTTTTATGAGAGGGGTTCAATTTCCGACTGAATAGGTCAACGCCATAGTGACGAACATCTTTTTGCCCCAAATACCCGGCGGAAGTCAAAGATTTTTAAGGAAAGCTTTTCAAGTAAGCTCGAAAAATATCTGGACAAGAGTTATCTGAGGCGTAATTGATAATTATTACACAATGCTATTGAAGTTGATGCCATCCTCATTGACTTCTACGGTGAGTAATATGATAGACAGTAATAATGAAGAAGAAGGTATTCAGAGAAAGCCTTTGTGACCATAGGGTGTTGTATTCTTGCTGGAAACGAATGTCCAATTAAAGCGAACACTATAAATGTTAATAGTAAGAAAGCAACGAATGAAAAGGTGAAGATAATGAAACGAACAATAGAAGAGCTAACAACATTACAGCCCGTAGTAATGAAGCAGCTCCAAACGATTGTAGAGAAAAATCGTTTGGCACATGCCTATATTTTTGATGGTGAAAAAGGAACAGGTAAACGTGGTATCGTGTCGTTTTTTATAAAACTTCTCCTATGCGAAAATATGACAAAAAATGTTCCATGTGAAACATGTCGAAATTGCAGACGCGTGGATTCGGGAAATCATCCGAATATTCAACAAATAGAGCCAGACGGACAGTTCATTAAAATTGACCAAGTACGGGATTTAATTGCTGAAATGAAGATGACAGGTGTGGAAGAAGGTAAAAAGATTTACGTAATTCATCACGCCGACAGGTTAAATGTTACATCAGCCAATATGTTACTGAAATTCTTGGAGGAGCCGGATGGGCATGTTGTTGCACTATTATTAACGGAGCAAATTCAGGCAATATTGCCGACAATTCGTTCCCGTTGTCAGCATATTAAATTTGCAAAAGCACCACGTCCAGTACTTGTCCAAGCTTTAATAGATAAAGGAATAACCAATTCAATGGCAGCGACTGTTAGTATGTTAACGAATGAGTTAGATACAGCTTATTCATTAGCAAATGACGAGCAATTTGTACTTGCGCGAAAAACAGTGTTAAAATCAATAGAGACGGTTCATCAAAATGTTCATGAAGCATTATTGTTAGTTCATGAAGAGTGGCTTCCATTATTCAAAGAAAAGGAAGATATGGAGCAGGCACTCGATTTGTTATTATTTGCGTATCGTGATATGGTAGCGATTAAAGCAAATCAACAGGCAACTTGTACATATCCTGATATGTATCAACGTTTCAATGACATGGCATTGCATATGACATATGAACGATTATCGCTTCAAATGCAATCTGTGTTACATTCGCGTGCAGCTTTAAATCGTAATATGAATCGCACGCTATTGATGGAGCAGCTAATGCTGAATCTTCAGGAGGGGTATACATTTGTATAATGTAGTCGGAGTTCGCTTTAAAAAGGCGGGTAAAATATATTATTTTGATCCAGCAGCATATATTCTAGAAGTAGGGGAATATGTCATAGTAGAAACTGCTCGCGGTATAGAGTATGGCAAAGTAGTTGTACCGATGCGTCACGTAGGCGAAAATGACGTCGTTTTACCATTAAAACAAGTTGTGCGCCCAGCAGACGATCGCGATCGTATACAAGTTGAGGAAAATTCAATCGAATCGAATCGAGCGTTTGAATTAGCCAATATAAAAATTACGGAACATGAGCTAGAAATGAAGCTTGTAGACGTAGAATACACATTTGATCGCAATAAAATTATTTTTTATTTCACAGCAGAGGGACGCGTCGATTTCAGAGAGCTTGTAAAGGACTTGGCGTCGATTTTCCGTACGCGCATTGAGCTTCGTCAAATTGGTGTACGTGATGAAGCAAAATTGCTAGGTGGTATTGGCCCGTGTGGAAGAATGCTTTGTTGTTCAACCTTCTTAGGGGATTTTGATCCGGTATCGATTAAAATGGCGAAAGATCAAAATTTATCACTAAATCCAACGAAAATTTCAGGTTTATGTGGCCGTTTAATGTGTTGTTTGAAATATGAAAATGATGATTATGAAATGGCAAAAGAAGGTATGCCCGACATCGGTGAAATAACATTGACACCTGATGGAGAGGGCAAAGTAATTGGATTAAATATTTTAGAGCGTTTAATTCAAGTATATTTAGCGAAGCAAGAGCGTATGGTTGAGTATACATTGGATGAATTGTTACAATGTGAAAAAAATCTTATATAGATAGAGATTAATGGGGTGGTTTGAGTGAAGGACCGTAATTTTTTAGATACTGTTATGGAGTTCGAACAACAGCTTGAATCAATGCAGCAACAATTTAATGCGCTAAAGCAATTTGTTGCCCATATGATGGAGGAGCATCAGACGCTTCAAACAGAAAACCTTCACCTTCGAACACGTTTAGAGGAACTGTTGGCAAATGAGGCCGGTGCTGTTCAAAAAACAGAAGAGCTTAAAAAGGAAGCCATTGATATTGGGGAAGGTTATGATAATTTAGCACGTCTTTATCATGAAGGATTCCATGTATGTCATGTACATTTTGGTAGCTCGCGTAAAGGTGAAGATTGTTTGTTCTGTCTATCATTTTTAAATAAACAAAATGGTTAAACGTAAAGGCTGAATCTGCAATTGTAGATATCAGTCTTTTGTTTACTTTATTCAATCAAAACAGTTTATAAGGAAAATTAAACGGAGGAATAGTTGTGGAACAATGGTTAAAGGATGACGAACGATTAGATTATTTGTTGGCTGAGGAGTTGCGAATTATTCAAAGCCCATCTGTCTTTTCATTTTCATTAGATGCTGTATTATTATCGCGTTTTGTCCAAGTCCCAAGAAGCAAAGGGAAAATTGTCGATTTATGTTCGGGAAATGGTGTCATTCCATTATTTTTAAGTGCTCGAACAAAGGCAGAAATAATAGGTGTCGAATTACAGCCGAGATTGTATGATATGGCGACGCGCAGCATTCAATATAATGAATTACAGCACCAAATAACGATGCGATTAGGCGATGTAAAAGAAGCACCAGCAACGTTAGGGATTGAACAATATGATGCGGTCACATGCAATCCACCGTATTTTTTAGCACATGAACTCAGTGAAAAAAATGTGAGTGAACATTATGCGATTGCGCGACATGAGCTGTACTTAACGTTAGAGGAAGCGGTTGAATCAGCGAGTCGTTTAGTAAAACAAGGTGGTAAAGCGGCTTTTGTTCATCGTCCTGGGCGTTTACTGGATATCGTGGCGGCAATGCGGGCGAATCGCCTTGAGCCAAAGCGTATTCAATTTGTTTACCCGAAGCGAGGGAAAGAGGCGAATACATTATTAATTGAAGCCATTAAAGATGGAAAGCCAGATTTAAAAATTTTACCGCCACTTTATGTGTATGAGGATAATAATGAATACACAGCAGAAGTGAGGGCACTGCTTTATGGAGAAGGAAAATAAGCATTATTTTTACGTTTTAGAATGTCGTGATACAAGCTACTATGCAGGCTATACAAATGATTTGGAAAAACGTATTACTGTGCATAATACTGGTAAAGGTGCGAAATATACGAGGGCACGCGGTCCAGTAAAGTGTATTTATTATGAACTATTTGAGACAAAACAAGAGGCAATGCGTGCAGAATATGCATTTAAGCAATTACCACGCATAAAAAAAATAGAATATATGAGGAGACCTACCGATGAAATCACAGAAAAGTAGTCAGCACGAGCAAGGTAGCTGTTTATACTTAGTTGCGACACCGATTGGCAACTTAGAGGATATGACTGTACGTGCTTTACGTATTTTAAAAGAAGTTGATGTCATTGCTGCAGAGGATACGCGCAATACGAAAAAACTTTGTAATTACTTTGATATTCAAACGCCACTCATAAGTTATCATGAACATAATATAGAAGTCGGCGGAGAGAAATTATTAGCTTATTTACGAGAAGGGAAATCCATTGCACTTGTTAGTGATGCAGGTTTACCATGCATTTCAGATCCAGGAGCAGACATAGTTGTAAAAGCCATTGAGGAGGAATTTGCAGTCGTACCAATTCCGGGTGCCAATGCTGCATTAACCGCTTTAATTGCATCTGGGCTGACACCACAGCCGTTTTATTTTTTTGGATTTTTAAAACGTAATAAAAAGGATCGTCGTGTGCAACTAGAAAAATTAGCAAAACGCCAAGAAACATTAGTATTTTATGAAGCGCCCCATCGATTGAAAGAGACATTAAAGGATTTAGAACTTGTGCTAGGGGACCGAAAGATTACACTAGCCCGTGAATTAACAAAGAAATTTGAAGAGTTTTTACGTGGTACAGTAACGGAAGCCATTGAATGGTCACAGCAAAATGAAATTCGAGGGGAATTTTGTATTGTAATAGAGGGAAATTCAGCAAGTGAAATTACCGAAGAAGAGGAAGCTTACTGGACGAACTTCACTTTGGAGCAGCATGTGGAGTATTTAATAGAAGAAAGTCAGCTATCGTCTAAAGATGCGATTAAGGAAGTTGCGAAATTACGTAACTTACCAAAGCGAGAAGTTTATCAAGCGTATCATCAATAATGCAAAACTGTGAAGAGGGGAATTGCTCTTCACAGTTTTTTTATGGAAAAGGTAGTAGAACATAGCCCATACTAATAATTAGCAGTTTCATTGCCCATACTAAAAGCAAAAAGGGAAAAACCCAATTATTGAGATTTCCCTTTCGTTAAATGACGCTAATTATTTAATGTTTGATTGGATTTCTTTCACTAACATTTCTGCGCCTTCAGAACTTAAAATAAGTTTGCCGCCAACTAAGCGCATATTGTCGTCTGAAACTTCGCCAGTTACAGCACAAGTCATGTTAGGCATATATTTTTTTAGAATAATTTTATCGTCATCAACGTAAATTTCTAATGCATCTTTTTCTGCAATGCCTAATGTACGACGTAATTCTATTGGAATTACTACACGCCCTAATTCATCGACTTTACGAACGATACCTGTTGATTTCATATCAATATTTCCTCCTATTTATGATAGATATTATATTTCGTCAAAATTCGACATTGATTCCTTGTCTATTTTAAATCATAACAATTAATACCATAATCGTCAATTAATTAGTATTCAGATTTACTATTTTTAAGAAACTTTTTTGTTATATTTCGGTTTATACCTGCTTTTTTTAACGATTTTTAATAAAAAGATTTTCTAATAGTTGAAAAGTTCTAACTATTTACCAAGTTTTAGTCATTATTTCTCAACAATAAAGGAGTTGTAATAAACTTTGATTGAAACAAATTTCGTACTTCGTTAGAATAAAGAAGATACTGTAAAGCAAATGGAGGCAATTGCCGTGAGTGAAAAACAAACATTTTATATAACAACCCCGATTTATTATCCGAGTGGGAAGTTCCACATCGGTACAGCGTATACAACGGTTGCATCTGATGCGATTGCGCGCTACAAACGACTAAAAGGCTTTGATGTACGATTTTTAACGGGCATGGATGAGCATGGTCAAAAAATCCAAGAAAAAGCACAAGAGGAAGATAAGCATCCACAAGATTACGTAAATGAAATTGCAGATGTAGCAAAAAAACTTTGGGCTACTATGGATATTACGTACGATGACTTTATTCAAACTACACAAGAGCGTCATTCGAATTCGGTGGAAAAGATTTTCAAAAAATTCCTAGACAATGGCGACATCTACAAAGGTGAATATGAAGGACTATATTGCGTGCCGTGTGAGTCTTACTATACTGAGACGCAATTAGTCGATGGAAAGTGCCCCGATTGTAACCGTGATGTGCAAAAGGTTAAAGAACAGTCTTATTTCTTTAATATGAAAAAATATGCAGATCGATTACTAAAATATTATGAACAAAATGCAGAATTTATTGAACCTGAATCTCGTAAAAATGAGATGATTAATAACTTCATTAAACCAGGTCTCGAGGATTTATCAGTTTCTCGTATGTCATTTGACTGGGGCATTAAAGTGCCTGGAGATCCAAAGCACGTTATTTATGTGTGGGTAGACGCATTAACAAACTATATTACGGCGCTTGGCTACGGTTCAGACAATGAAGAACTATTTAATAAGTATTGGCCAGCAGATGTACATGTAGTAGGGAAAGATATTGTTCGTTTCCATACAATTTATTGGCCAATCTTCTTAATGGCATTGGATTTACCATTACCGAAGAAAATTTTTGCACATGGCTTCATTATGATGAAAGACGGGAAAATGTCAAAATCTAAAGGAAATGTCGTGTATCCAGAAATGTTAATCGAACGTTATGGCTTAGATGCAACACGTTATTTCTTATTACGTGAGCTGCCATTTGGACAAGATGGGGTATTTGCACCGGAGTCGTTTGTTGAGCGTACAAACTTTGACTTAGCAAATGATTTAGGCAATCTTTTAAACCGTACTGTATCGATGATGAATAAGTATTTTGATGGTGTAATTCCAACAGAAAACTTAGAAGCAACCGAGTTTGATGCGACATTAAAAGCACATGCAGAAAATGTTCATATTAAATATGAAGAAAGTATGGAAAAAATGCAATTTAGTATTGCATTAAGTGAGCTTTGGTCGCTTATTTCACGCACAAATAAATACATTGATGAAACATCTCCATGGGTATTAGCAAAAGATGAAGCAGACAAACCAAAATTAGCTGCTGTGATGTACAATTTAGCAGAAAGCCTACGTCATATTGCTGTATTATTACAACCATTTATGACGACTGCGCCAAAGCAAATTATTGATCAATTAGGATTTGATGAAAAACTGCTAGAATGGGACACAATTGAAACATTCGGTAATACTATTTCACAAAATATAAAAGTGGTAGAAAAAGGAACACCAATTTTCCCGCGTTTAGAAGTCGAAGTCGAAGTTTCTTATATTCGCGAACAAATGAAAGCATCCGTAAAAACACCTCAAGAAGAAGTGGTGGCAGTAGAAGCACCACAAACAGATGAAATTACGATCGATGATTTCATGAAAGTTGATTTACGTGTTGCAACGGTTACGGCATGTGAACCGGTAGCAAAGGCAAAAAAATTATTGAAACTCCAAGTAGACTTAGGTTATGAACAACGTCAAGTCGTATCGGGGATTGCCGAGCATTACAAATGTGAGGAATTGATCGGTAAAAAGGTAATTGTCGTGGCCAATTTAAAACCGGTAACGCTTCGTGGTGAATTATCTCAGGGGATGATTTTGGCTGGCTCCCATGATGGGGTACTAACACTTGCTACGGTAGATCCAAAACTTACAAATGGTGCGCAAGTAAAATAAATGAATGGAGTCTGTTGAACGTATGTTGTTCGGCAGACTTTTCATCATTTTAAATGTACCAAACAGAATAAGATATATTAATATAATTTTAAAATGTTAAAAATAGTAAAAAAAGTAGTTCGTAACAACTAAATAAAAGATGTTATATAAGTATAATGACAAAATCGATACATTCTGTAATGGAAATTTAATAATTCGGGTAAATTAGTACTTATTTATTCACATACAATATATGATGGGAGAATTGGGAATGAGCACTTATATCGATACACATGTCCACTTAAATGCAGATCAATATGATGAAGATTTACAAGAGGTTATTGATCGCGCACTGGCAGCAAATGTAGAAAAAATGGTAGTCATTGGTTTTGACCGTAAAACAATCGAGCGTGCGATGAAGTTAGTTGAAGACTATGATTTTTTATACGCGGTCATTGGCTGGCACCCAGTAGATGCAATTGACTGTACAGAGGAGGATTTGCAATGGATAGAAACGCTTGCAAAACATCCAAAAGTCGTTGGAATTGGAGAGACAGGACTAGATTATTATTGGGATAAATCACCGAAAGAAATTCAGGAATATTGGTTCCGAAAACAGATTCAGTTAGCTCAAAAATTGGATTTGCCAATTATCATTCATAATCGCGAAGCAACAGCAGATGTGGTTCGAATTTTACAAGAAGAAAATGCAGCGTCAGTTGGTGGGATTATGCATAGTTTCAGTGGAAGTGTTGAGACAGCAAATGAATGCATCAAAATGAACTTTATGATCGGTCTTGGAGGCCCAGTAACATTTAAAAATGCTCGTCAACCAAAAGAAGTAGCAACCGAAATTCCGTTACAGTACTTATTAATCGAAACTGATGCACCGTATTTAACACCGCATCCCTACCGTGGAAAACGTAATGAACCTTCGTACGTCCCATTAGTCGCTGAGGAAATTGCTCGATTAAAAGAATTGCCAGTAGAGGAAGTTGCTAAAAAAACGACGGAAAATGCAAAACGCTTTTTTAAAATTGAATAATAAATTTTAGTAATAGTTGAAGGACTAAAAAGTGAAGTATTTGTCGGTAAAATTCCATCTTCATTCAGTAGAGAAATCACACTAAATGAAGATGAAGCCATCGGCAGATATCACAGGTTTTGAAGGAAGTTAATTGAGCAAGTACAATTCAAAATCTGGCCGCAATTATGCAAAGGTGTAATTGATATTTTCGCATTCAATGAGTCTTTTCGACAAAAAATATATCTCAATTTAAAAATAAATGTTTAGTATTAAAAATTGCCTCCAATACTAGTTGTAGCACTAGTTTCAGTAAAGTTATCATTTTTATTAGGAAATCCTTTCTATTGACAGCAAGAAAACTAGTCCGTATAATCCAACTTTGTATTAAGGAGGCGTTATTTTCATGTCAAATCATTCCATGAAAAGCCAGTTCTTAGGATCATTGAGGAGTAAGCAAACAGGAGTAAGAATTATTTCGATAGCCCTGTTTGTATTCGTAATTACATTTGTTCTTTATCAAGGAACGAAAACACCAGTTGCATTAACTGTAAACGGTGAATCAACCGAATTATACACACACGCAGTTACGGTTGCCGAGCTTTTAGAAGCAGAAAATATAGATATATCAGAGCATGATAAAGTATCACCCTCACTGAGTACCGAAATCGACAGTGGAATGTCGATTGAATGGGAACAGGCAAAAGAAATAGTCATTTCAGTTGACGGAAATCAGTCAATCGTTTGGACAACTGAAAAAGTAGTGAAGAACATTTTGGAAGAAGCAAATATCGAAGTAAAAGAGCAAGATATAATATCGCATAGCTTAGATACAGAAGTAGGAGCAGATAACAAAATCGATATTCAAAAAGCGTTTCAGTTAACGCTTGTCGATGGCTTAGAAAAGAGACAAGTATGGTCCACTTCGACTACGGTCGCTAACTTTTTAAAACAACAAGGAATTCAGTTAAATGAATTTGATCGTGTAGACAAAGATTTGGAAAAAGTTATCACTCCAAATGAAAAAATCGCAGTTGTTCGCGTAGAAAAGGTTACCGATGTAGTGGAGGAATCAATAGATTTCGCAGTTGAAAAGAAAAATGATTCTTCGTTGTTGAAGGGTAAAGAAAAAGTAGTGACAGAAGGTAAAAAAGGTAAGGTTGAACGGACGTACAATGTCGTCAAAGAAAACGGGAAAACCATATCGAAACAAGTAGCATCTGAAAATGTTGTAGAAGCAGCAAAGACAAAAGTAGTCTCTGTGGGAACAAAAGTTGTAACAGCGAGCGTTTCTCGTTCGGCCGAACCAACGAATGGTAAGGAATTTTATGTAGAAGCGACTGCGTATACACCTTATTGTCCGGGATGTTCAGGGATTTCAGCAGCGGGTATTAACTTGCGCGATAATCCAAATTTAAAGATTGTTGCGGTAGACCCAAGCATTGTTCCGTTAGGCACGAAAGTATGGGTAGAAGGGTATGGTTATGCTGTAGCCGGAGATACTGGTGGTGCAATTAAGGGGAAGAAAATCGATATTTTAGTGCAATCCGAGTCCGAAGCTAATAGTTGGGGACGCAAAAAAGTTCGTATGAAAGTATTAAATTAACTTTTCCTAATCCTTTCTTTGTGCGTTGTTTCACGAAGGAAGGGTTATTCCAAAATGTAATATTGCTTTCTCGCTCATTGACTGATGGCGAGAAAGCTTTTTTAGTGGGGAAGAAAAATGGTATTTTAAAGCGAGTTCTTAGAGCAGGTGATGTATCTTCATGCTAGTAATGAACAGGTGCAATTTTCTCTGTGAAACACAAGAAGAACCATAAGCGAAGTAAGCAGCCGTTAATTATGGTAAAATAGCGAAAGACTAAGTTAGAAATGAGGAACGTTTCTTGGATATACAAGAGATTATTGTTGTAGAGGGGAAAGACGACACAACAGCCATTAAACGAGCGACAGGTGCCGATACAATTGAAACAAATGGATCAGCAATTTCTGAAGAAGCGCTTCGCCGGATCGCCCATGCTCAAAAAAAGCGAGGGGTTATTGTTTTTACAGATCCCGATTATCCTGGACGCCGGATTCGCGCCATTATTGAAGAGCGTGTACCGGGTGTGAAGCATGCGTTTTTAGCCAAAGCAAAAACGATTGCGAAAAATGGTAAAGGCTTAGGCATTGAACATGCGAGTGACGCGGATATACGTGAGGCACTGGCCAATGTGTATACACTAACGGATTCACAAATAATAGAACAAATTACATTAGAAGATTTAATGATGGCTCGATTAATTGGTCATCCACAATCAAAAGCAAGACGTGATCAATTAGGAGAGATTTTAAATATAGGCATGACCAATGGAAAACAGCTCCATAAACGATTAATGATGTTCCAAATTACGACGGAACAATTTGCAGAAGCTATTCAAGAATTAGATCAGGAGGAACAGCATGTATAAAGACATTGCAACGCCAATTCGCACAAAAGAAATATTGGAAAAATACGGATTTTCATTCAAAAAAAGTTTAGGGCAAAACTTTTTAATTGACCCAAATATTTTACGTAATATCGTGAGTCATGCGAACTTAACAGAAAACAGTGGTGCAATCGAAGTAGGACCGGGGATTGGTGCCTTAACAGAACATTTAGCACGTGAAGCGAAAAAAGTAGTATCGTTTGAAATTGATCAGCGCTTATTGCCGGTATTAGAAGATACACTAAGCCCGTACGATAATGTAAAAATTGTCCACTCAGATATTTTAAAAGCAGATGTAGTGAACGTAATTGAACAGGAATTTCCAGGAATTGAAGACATTATGGTTGTCGCAAATTTACCTTATTATGTAACAACGCCAATTTTAATGAAACTATTAAACGATCGTTTACCAATTCGCGGGTTTGTAGTTATGATGCAAAAGGAAGTAGCTGACCGCATTTCTGCAAAGCCTGGTACTAAAGCGTACGGCTCATTATCGATTGCCATCCAATATTATATGACGGCAGAAGTGGCTATGATTGTACCAAAAACGGTATTTATGCCACAACCAAATGTTGATTCAGCTGTGATTCGATTAATTAAGCATGACACACCGCCTGTTCAAGTAATTGATGAAGACTTCTTATTTGAAGTATCCCGTGCTTCATTTGCACAGCGTCGTAAAACAATTTTAAATAATTTACAAAATGGTTTAATGAATGGCAAGCAAAATAAGCAAAAAATTATAGAAGCATTAGAGAAAGCTGGAATTGACCCATCTCGACGAGGAGAGACATTAACGATCCAAGAATTCGGTCAATTGGCAGATTTCCTACACCCAAACTTTTGTATGAGACAATAAAATGAATAGTGTTCAAAAAAAATCTGAAAAACGCATATAAAAGAGTTGACGGTTTGGGTTTTTTGGTGATAAAATATTATATTTTATTGACAAATATTTCACTTCATGTTAAAGTATTTAATAGTGAGGTGTATGCGAAAATGCCAAAAACTTTAGCAGACATTAAAAAGTTGTTAGATGGTCATTTGGGTAAACGTTTGCAATTACGAGCAAACGGTGGTCGCAAGAAAACGATTGAATGTGAAGGGGTTTTAAGCGAAACTTATCACGCAATATTCGTCGTTGAGCTTAATCAAGAAAACAGTGCGTTTAAGCGCGTATCTTACAGTTACACAGATATACTTACAGAAGCAGTAGAGATTACTTTTTTAGATGATGCAGTTGCAGCCGTCAAATAGTTTTTCTAGTACTTATTTTTAATATTTTAACTTCTTTCAGCAGATGTTTTGGGCACCCGCTGAAAGAAGTTAAGCCCTGACGGATGTCACAGATTTTTAAACGGATTTTATTGAGCCTGCTGGGTAAAATCTGGTCACAAGTACGCCAAGGTATACTTGATAAAAGCACTCATTTTTGAGTGTTTTTTTAGTGGGCAAAAAAATTTAAAGAAATCCTAATCCTCCTAAAATCAATGATTTAGCCTTCTTAATTATCATCAAGTTAGCCAACGTATGTCTTTTTATTTTTTGTACATACTAGAAAGGTCAACGAAACTTTTGATCAAGAAAGCCGATGTTTAATTTAAACAAAGGAACTTTCAACAAAGGAGGTTTTCTGCATGGCAAAACAAAAAATCATGTCGTACCGTCTTAAAGAAGAGATCGCCAAGGAACTCGGATTTTATGATGTCGTCGAACGTGAAGGTTGGGGCGGTATTAGGGCCCGTGATGCAGGTAACATGGTAAAGTACGCGGTTGAAATGGGTCAAAAACAATTGGCCAGTCAATCGATGCAAAATACACAAAAGTAAGTTGACACATTGGGCGGTGAAATCCTTAAAAGGGATTTTTCCGCTCTTTTCCATTAGAATTAAGATAAATTGAAAGTCACTAAAATTGTTAACGTTTAAAGTTCAATGTTCTCCTCCTTCGTGTGGTAAAATAAGTACATTAATAAATTGATAACGTATAAATTACATGCGTGCCTTACACGAGGAGGAATATTCGATGCTTTATGTAAAAGCACCCGCAAAAATTAATTTAACTTTAGATGTACTATATAAACGTCCGGATAATTACCACGAAGTAGAAATGATTATGACAACAGTGGATTTAGCCGATCGTATTGGGCTAGAAACACGTAAAGACGGGCAAATAAAAATTGTATCAGCCGATCGTTTTGTACCAGATGATAATCGAAATTTTGCCTATCAAGCAGCGGAATTGTTGAAAAATACATATGGCCTAAGTGAAGGGGTAACAATTACGATCGAAAAGCAAATCCCAATTGCAGCTGGTTTAGCTGGCGGAAGTAGTGATGCGGCGGCCACATTACGCGGTTTAAATGAGCTTTGGAATTTAAACTTATCATTAGACGAGCTCGCTGAACACGGCGCAAAAATTGGTTCGGACGTATCGTTTTGCGTTTATGGAGGTACTGCTTTAGCAACAGGACGTGGTGAAAAAATAAAAGAACTACCTGTGCCGCCAACGTGTTGGGTTATTTTAGCCAAGCCGAAAATTGGCGTTTCAACTGCAGATATTTATGGTGGATTGAAAGTAGATCAGATTAATCATCCTAACACTGCACAAATGATGGAGGCAATTGAAACCAATGATTATTCGTTACTTTGTGCATCTTTAGGGAATGTTTTAGAATCTGTAACATTTGAATTATATCCAGAAGTGGTGACGATAAAAGAGCAAATGCAACGATTTGGTGCAGATGCTGTACTAATGAGTGGGAGTGGTCCAACAGTATTTGGACTGGTAGATAATGAAGCGCGTGTCAGCCGAATTTATAACGGATTACGCGGTTTTTGTGAGGAAGTATATGTAGTTCGAATGCTAGGGGATCGAAATCCACTTGCTTAAACGCGTATAATTATGTTAGTTTGACTAGTAATATTCGTATTTTTAAAAAAATTAATGTTTAGGAGAGGGTCGCATGAAATGGAAGCGTAGTGAACGCCTTGTAGATATGACATATTATTTGCTTGAGCATCCACATCAGCTGATCCCGCTAACTTATTTTTCGGATCTCTACAATTCTGCAAAATCTTCCATAAGTGAGGATTTAACAATTGTAAAAGAAACATTTGAAGAAAAAGGAATCGGGCTGCTAATAACCGTACCGGGGGCAGCGGGTGGCGTAAAATATATACCAAAAATGGCGGAGCAAGAAGTTCATGAAATCGCCGGGGAATTAATTATTGAATTAGGTCAATCAGATCGCCTACTTCCGGGTGGTTATTTGTTTATGACAGATTTATTGGGAAATCCAAGTTTAATGAACCGCGTAGGCAAGGTTTTTGCAAGCGTATTTGCTGAGCAAAAAATCGATGTTATAATGACGGTAGCAACAAAAGGGATTTCGATTGCACATGCTATTGCAAGACATTTAAATGTTCCAGTAGTTGTTGTACGCCGTGATAGTAAAGTTACGGAAGGTTCAACGGTCAGTATTAATTATGTTTCAGGGTCTTCCCGTCGTATTCAAACGATGGTTTTATCTAAACGTAGCATGAAGAGTGGGCAACGTGTTCTCATTACCGACGACTTTATGAAAGTTGGCGGTACGATGAATGGTATGAAGAATTTACTAGAGGAATTTGATTGTGAGCTAGCAGGCATTGCTGTTTTAGTAGAAGCAGAGCATGCGGATGAAACATTAGTTGATGATTATTATTCACTAGTAAAATTACATGAAGTAAACGAGAAAGACCGAACAATTGCATTAAGTGAAGGAAACTATTTTTCAAAGGGGAGAGAGTAGATATGAAAGCAGTTTCAACAACAAACGCGCCAGCAGCTATCGGACCATATGCACAAGGAATGATCGTTAATAACGTGTTTTACTCGTCAGGACAAATTCCGTTAACGGCATCTGGGGAACTAGTAGATGGGGACATTGAAGTCCAAACAAACCAAGTATTTGAAAATTTAAAAGCGGTACTTACAGCAGCGGGCTCATCGTTAGATCAAGTTGTGAAAACGACGGTCTTTATGAAAGATATGAACGACTTTGTGGCAATGAATGAAGTGTATGCATCACATTTTGGAGCACATAAACCAGCACGCTCTGCTGTTGAAGTGGCGCGTTTACCAAAAGACGTAAAAGTAGAAATTGAAGTCATTGCATTAGTCAAATAATCAAAAATAATTTGTCCAAGCTATACCCTTTTAAAAGTGGTGTAGCTTTTTTTCGGGGAAATATAAAATATAGATACAAGCAAAAAGATGACGGAAAATAGAAGATTGCAATGAACTCCCCTACTTTTTTGAAATATATAATAGAATAAAATGACAATTTATTGTATCCTATTGATGAACGATTCTAATTTTTGAGAAAGTTCTTAAAAATTAGAAGGTGTTTCTCTATTTTTATAGAATACTACTATTTATCGAAGAAGAGCATCCAAGAAGGGGAGGAATTAGAGAATGGAAGTAACTGCTGTAAGATTACGCCGAGTTCAAACAGAGGGACGCATGCGAGCAATCGCCTCAATTACACTAGATGATGAATTTGTCGTTCATGATATTCGCGTAATTGATGGAAATACGGGTTTATTTGTTGCTATGCCTAGTAAGAGAACACCGGATGGAGAATTCCGCGACATTGCACATCCGATTAATTCAAATACGCGCAATAAAATTCAAGATATTGTACTTGAAGCATACCACGCAAATTCTGATGGAGACACAGAAGCCGTATTAGAATTTGAAGAAGTAACTACTTAATCAATTACGCCTTAACGTAATCAACGGGGGACCCCTCATTTTTGAGAAGGTCCTTTTTTGTATGGTCATTTTCTAGATTAACTTCTGGTTAGTAAGTGTTTGAATAATTACGGATGAAGAAAAGTTTGTTTAAAATAAGGTATTTCCGTGAAAGTATAGAATAGATGATCATTCGTTGTTTCCGTGTGCGATATTCCCTCGCTCAACTGAGAAATTAAAAAGTGTCGAACAGATGAAAAAGTTTTTCATTCAAAGTTTTGTCAAGTCTGAATACCTTGAAAATGAAGTGAATTTACTATATAGTCATAAGAGAAAATGAGCTAAATTGGAGGACTTGTAAATGACAAATATTTATGCAGTTATTTTGGCTGCTGGTCAGGGTACACGAATGAAGTCCAAATTATATAAAGTGTTACATCCGGTATGTGGAAAGCCAATGGTAGAGCATGTGGTTGACCATATTGGATTGCTTGATGTACAACAAATTGTAACGGTTGTCGGACATGGTGCAGAGCTTGTAAAAGAAACACTTGGTGAAAAAAGTGAGTATGTTATACAGGCAGAGCAACTTGGTACGGCCCATGCAGTTTTACAAGCAGAGCCCATTTTATGTGAGTTAGAAGGTACAACTCTTGTTGTTTGTGGAGATACGCCATTAATTCGACCGGAAACAATGCAAGCTTTATTTGCGCATCATGAGAAACAACAGGCAAAAGCGACTATTTTGACAGCAGTTGCAGAAAATCCAACTGGATATGGCCGAATTTTACGCGATGCTCAAGGTCAAGTTTCGCAAATTGTTGAACAGAAGGATGCAACACCGGAACAACAGCTTGTGAAAGAGATTAACACAGGTACGTATTGCTTTGACAATCAAGCATTATTTGCTGCATTAAAGCAAGTGAATAATGATAATGCGCAAGGTGAATATTATTTACCAGATGTCATTGAAATTTTACAAAAGCAAGGTGAAATTGTATCGGCTTATGTGACGGATAATTTCGATGAAACATTAGGTGTAAATGATCGTTTTGCGTTATCGCAAGCAGAAGAATTAATGCGAGCTCGTATTAATGAACGTCATATGCGTAATGGGGTAACGATTATTAATCCTGCTACGACACATATTAGCGCGGATGCAATCATCGGCAGCGATTCTGTAATTTTACCTGGCGTCATCATTGAAGGAAAAACTGTGATTGGTGAGGATTGCCATATTGGTCCAAACAGTCATATTGTACAAAGTATAATTGGAAACAGTACAAAAATTCATAGCTCGGTTGTGTTAAATAGCCGTGTAGGTGATGAAACATCCGTTGGGCCATTTGCACATCTTCGTCCAGATTCTTCACTAGGAAACCATGTAAAAATTGGTAACTTTGTTGAAGTGAAGAAAAGTACTTTAGGGGATGACACGAAAGTTTCCCACTTAAGCTATATTGGCGATGCTGAAATTGGTAACAATGTTAATGTCGGTTGTGGTTCGATTACTGTGAACTATGACGGAAAAAACAAGTTTAAAACAATTATTGAAGATGATGTATTTGTAGGGTGCAATTCTAACTTAGTAGCGCCAGTGAAGCTTGGTAAGGGTTCGTTCATTGCTGCCGGTTCTACAATTACAAAAGAAGTGCCAGGAGATGCATTAGCAATTGCGCGTGCGCGTCAGGAAAATAAGCAAAACTATGTTAGTAAATTAAATTCAAAATAAAATTATTCAAAATACAGGAGGCCATCATGCCGTATCAATACGCTGACTCAAAATTAAAAATCTTCTCATTAAACTCAAACAATCCTTTAGCTAAAGAGATTGCTGATGAAATGGGCGTAGAACTAGGAAAATCATCTGTAAAACACTTCAGTGATGGAGAAGTCCAAATTAGCATTGAAGAAAGTATTCGTGGATGTGACGTATTCATCGTTCAATCTACTTCTGCTCCTGTAAATGAGCATTTAATGGAACTTTTAATTATGGTTGATGCTGTAAAACGTGCATCTGCTCGCACGGTTAACGTTGTAATGCCTTACTACGGCTATGCACGTCAAGATCGTAAAGCAAAAGCACGTGAACCAATTACTGCTAAGTTAGTAGCAAACTTATTAGAAACGGCTGGTGCAACTCGTGTAATCGTACTAGACTTACACGCACCTCAAATTCAAGGTTTCTTTGATATTTTAATTGATCATTTAGTAGCAGTTCCGTTATTAGCAGACTACTTCAGTTCAAAAGGTTTAAATTCAGAGGATGTCGTAATCGTATCTCCTGACCATGGTGGAGTTACACGTGCTCGTAAAATGGCGGAACGTTTAAAAGCACCAATCGCCATAATCGACAAACGCCGTCCAAAACCGAACGTAGCAGAAGTTATGAATATCGTTGGTAACGTCGATGGTAAAATTTGTATTTTAATTGATGATATTATTGATACGGCAGGCACAATCACAATTGGTGCAGAAGCATTAATTAAGAGCGGTGCAAAAGAAGTGTATGCTTGTTGTTCACACCCAGTGCTTTCAGGTCCTGCAATTGATCGCATCGAAAACTCTTCAATTAAAGAATTAGTCGTAACGAATACAATTCAATTAGGTGAAGAAAAATTATCACCAAAAATTAAGCAAATTTCTGTAGCGAAATTAATGGCAGAAGCTATTTCACGCGTATATGAAAATAAATCTGTAAGTACATTATTTGACTAATCGAAATTACTTCAGCCATGGTTCAACCCCGGCTGAAGCAATTTCATGCCCCGGCGGATATCACAGATTTTTTAGGGTAGTTTTTCGAGAGTGCTCGAAAAAATCTGGACAAGAGTAGAGTTAGCCGAGGTATATTTGAACGTATTTCAGTAGATAAAAACCAGTTTAGGGATTTCGCGTCCCTAAACTGGTTTTTCTGTTTTTAATTCATTTTTTAAAAGCGACAATTAGTTATTTCAAAAAAACTTCGACTTACGAAAGGAATTCAGTATAATGAGATATAATTAGTAAATATTATGAATATTCGAGGTAATCATGAGAACACATAATGAAAAAATGAGTATTTATCATGGTATGGCATCTGCTGTTGCGGCCAATATGTCGAATAGCTATATACCTATTTTTGCAATGACGATATTAGGTGCAACCAATTATCAAGTGGGATTAATTAGTTCGCTGCCTCCATTAGTTACGTTGTTTATGACGTTACCGGCTGCGATATTGTTGAACAAAGCGATTAAACAGAAAAAGCTCGTTGCATTTTCGATTTTAGCTGCCCGTTTTGTATTATTGCTCATTGCTTTTGTTAGCTATGTTCCGGAAAGTATTGCGTCATGGATATTGCTTCTGTTAATTGCCATAATGAGCATTCCAAATACGCTCGCTAATATGGGTTGGCAATCATTCATAGGCAATATTATTGAAGATCATCGAAGGGCCCATTTTTTTAGTGACCGCAATCGTTTGTTAACAATTGTGGGGCTAGTTGTCACACTGACAATTGGGATTGTGATGAAAGATGCAACGACGAGTAAAATAGCCTATCAAATTTTATTTATGCTGACATTTTTAATCGGTATTATAGAACTCTATTTTTTATTGAAGCATGACGAGCCTATTCGTGAGGTGTCGATTGAAAAGAAACGTGCAATGGATTGGTCTATATTTAAAAACAATCGATATGTGCTCTTTTTAGTCGTAGCACTTGGCTTTAATGTTGGCTGGCAAATGGCATGGGGGCTTTTTAATATTTACAACGTACGCTATGCAGAGGCGACAATTTTTTGGGTAAGTATGTTCAACGTCGGCAGCATGATTGCCCAAATTTTTTCGTTTTCATTATGGCGGAAGTGGTCTCTAAAATACGGCAATATGCGTGTCTTTGTGTGGGTAGCGTTCGGGATGTCCTCTGCGCCATTATTGACGGTTCTATCGACAAATCACTATTATTTAGTGGCGATGAATATGCTAGCGGGTTTTTTTGTAGCCGGTACGACATTAATTTTATTTAATTTATTATTAGAAAACTCGCCGTCGGAAATTCGAACATATTGTATTACTACTTATAATGTTTTGCTTGCAATCATTGCATTTGCCTCACCACAAATCGGTATATGGATACTTGAAGCTTTCTCGATGGAAACAGCTATGTATATGTCTACCGCAGTTCGTTTTCTAGCAGCTGTTGGATTTTTCTTTATGTATGCCCTCAAGCACAATAAAGAAATGCGTGTCGAGTAACACAATCGGCAGTTCTTCAGTTAGAATATATGATAAAATAGGCTACGATTAGAGAAAAAGGATGCGATTACGAATGAAACTTATTATTGGCTTAGGAAATCCAGGCAAACCGTATGAGCAGACGCGTCATAATATCGGATTTGACGTAATTGATGCGCTAGCCAAAGAATGGAATACGCCATTAAATCAATCCAAATTTAATGGCATGTATGCAACCGTGCATCGTCCTGAAGGAAAAGTCATTTTATTGAAGCCATTAACATATATGAATTTATCGGGTGAATGCGTTCGTCCGTTAATGGACTATTATGATGTTGACGTAGCAGATATTGTTGTCATTTACGATGATTTAGATTTAGAAACGGGTAAATTACGATTGCGTGGTAAAGGGAGTGCTGGTGGGCATAATGGGATTAAGTCATTAATTCAACATTTAGGCACACAGGAGTTTAACCGAATTCGTGTCGGTGTGGATCGTCCACAAGCGGGCATGAAAGTAGCGGATTATGTACTATCAAAATTTTCTAAAGAAGATCAACCCGTCGTACAAGATGCCATTGGCAAGTGCTGCGATGCGGTAGAAGTAGCCTTAACAAAACCATTTTTAGATGTGATGAATCAATTTAACGGTGCATAATTAAGGAATTGGAAGGCTATACTTTAAATAGATTAAGTATTTAAAGGGGGCTTTAAAATGGCTGTACGTTACCGTTGCAGGCATTGTGAAGTAGAGATGGGCACGCTACCTTTTGATGCAGATGAAACCATTCGCAAGCTTCATCAGTTTGAAATTGGAGAAGTCGATGATTACATTGAAAAGAATGAGCGTGGAGAAACAACTGTTCACAGTATTTGTGAGCATTGTGAAGAATCTTTACGACAATTTCCAGATTACTACGCATTGAAAAAATGGTTACAGTAAAGGAGTTGCTTTGGTCGCAGATATTGCGCCAAGGCTTTTTCCGTTTCGAATATAGTTACATTTAGATAAGAAAGGAGATTTTGTGTGGATACTTTTCATCAGTTATTTTTACAAGATAAACAGATTCATAATTTACTCCAGCAAATAAAAGATGGTTCAGCAAATGAGCAATTGATTACTGGACTAACAGGTAGTGCAAGGCCAGCACTTATTCAATCGATTTTTAAAGAAACAAAGAAATCCATTTATATCATTTCACCGAATTTATTGCAGGCACAAAAACTCGTAGATGATCTAGGCTCTTTAATCGGTGAGGAATGGATTCATTATTATCCTGCTGAGGAATTTATAGCAGCAAATATGACGACATCATCACCAGAGTTGCGAGCACAGCGTATCGCGACGATTGGTCGACTGGTGAAGGGTGAACTGGGAATTTACGTCATTCCAGTAGCAGGGATGCGAAAATTATTAAATAGGCCAATGGATTGGGTCAACAATGATTTACAAACGGCCATTGGTCAAGAACTGGACATTGAACAATGGCTTCACCAACTTGTTGAAATGGGATATACACGCAGTCAAATGGTGACAACACCCGGGGAATTTGCGATGCGTGGGGGCATAATGGACATTTATCCACCTTATTTAGAATCCCCAATCCGAATTGAACTATTTGATACAGAAGTCGATTCAATTCGTACCTTTTCTGCAGATGACCAGCGTTCTATTGAAAAGCGAGAGCACATTGAAATTTTACCAGCAACTGAAATTTTACTGGCAGCAAGTGAGCGACTGACGATTGCAGAGCGCCTAGAGTCAGCACTTGCGAATAGCTTAAAAAAGGTGAAAAAGAAGGAAACTCAAGAGCTCCTTTTACAAAGTATCGGGCAGGATATTGAATTATTACGCCAAGGACAATTACCGGACCATATTGCTAAATATGGCTCCTTATTATTTGAGCGCCCTGCTTTTTTAGGGGATTATTTCGCGAAAGATGGGCTCATTTTATTTGATGAATTGGGTCGTATTCAAGAAGTGATGGATGCATGGGAACGAGAGGAAAATGAATGGTTTTTATCCTTAATTGAAGAGGGAAAAATGCTCCATGAGGTAAAACCTTCATATTCGTTAAAGGAAGTATTGGCGATGCTAGAGCAGCCAACGCTTTATTTTGCTCTGTTTACACGTACTTTTTCAGGTATTAAATTTAAGAAAACTACGAATTTTTCATGTAAGCCGATGCAACAATTTCACGGGCAAATTGCCTTATTACAAAATGAAATTGCGCGCTGGCAGCAGGAAAATTATACGGTTCTTATTACAGTCACAAGTGATGAACGCTTAAAATCCATGCAGAAGATGCTCGATGATTATCAAATTTCTACAGCAATTGGATTTCATAAGGAACCGGGCATTTATATTATTCATGCAACGTTGGTAGCTGGTTTTGAACTACCTTTACAAAAAATTGCGGTCATTACAGAGGATGAATTGTTCAAGCAACAGCAAAAGAAAAAAGCACGTCCACAAAAAATGACGAATGCCGAGCGTATTAAATCATATACCGAAATTAAACCAGGCGACTATGTTGTCCATGTGCATCATGGTATCGGGAAGTATATTGGAATTGAAACGCTTGTCATTGATGGTATACATCAAGATTATTTACATGTGCGCTATCGTGCAGATGATAAACTATTTGTGCCCGTTGATCAAATTGATTTAATTCAGCGTTATGTTGGAGCTGAAGATAAAGAAACGAAACTTCATAAGCTAGGCGGACCGGAATGGAAAAAGACAAAGGCAAAAGTATCGTCTGCGGTACAAGATATTGCGGATGATTTAATTAAGCTTTATGCCCAGCGTGAGGCAGAAGTAGGCTTTGCCTTTGCTCCGGATACAGATGAGCAGCGTAATTTTGAGGATGCTTTTCCATATGAAGAGACAGAGGATCAGTTACGTACAATTATCGAAGTGAAACATGATATGGAACGTGAACGACCAATGGACCGACTTGTTTGTGGAGATGTTGGGTATGGTAAAACTGAAGTGGCCATTCGTGCAGCATTTAAAGCGATACTTGATGGTAAGCAAGTAGCATTCTTAGTACCGACAACCATATTAGCGCAACAACATTACGAAACGATTCATAAGCGTTTTGAGGAATTTGCGATGAATGTTGGCTTGTTAAGTCGCTTCCGTACGAAAAAGCAGCAAACAGAAACATTAAAAGGGTTACGTGAAGGAACGGTTGATATTGTAATTGGCACGCATCGTGTTTTGTCCAAGGACGTTGTGTATCAAAATTTAGGTTTACTAATTGTTGATGAAGAGCAACGTTTTGGTGTCACGCACAAGGAAAAAATTAAGCAGCTGAAAACGAATATTGATGTACTGACACTGACAGCAACGCCAATTCCACGTACACTTCATATGTCGATGGTTGGTGTGCGTGATTTATCGGTCATTGAAACGCCACCTCAAAACCGTTTCCCTGTACAAACCTATGTGATGGAGCATAGTGGGGCCCTTGTCCGCGAAGCCATTGAACGTGAAATGGCGCGCGGCGGACAAACGTTTTATTTATACAATCGGGTAGAAGATATGGCTAGACGGGTAGAGGAAATTCAAATGCTCGTACCGGATGCGCGTGTTGCTTTTGCGCATGGTCGAATGACAGAGGCACAGTTAGAGTCTGTTATTTTATCCTTTATTGACGGGGAGTATGACGTGCTTGTGACGACGACGATTATTGAAACGGGTGTCGATATTCCAAATGTAAATACATTAATTGTGCATGATGCCGATCGCATGGGATTATCACAGCTATACCAATTGCGCGGCCGTGTTGGTCGTTCAAGTCGGATTGCGTATGCCTATTTTATGTACGAGCGTGATAAAGTGTTGTCAGATGTTGCAGAGCAGCGTTTGCAGGCGGTGAAAGAATTTACGGAGCTTGGTTCGGGCTTTAAAATTGCGATGCGTGACTTATCAATACGTGGAGCAGGAAATTTACTCGGTGCCCAACAGCATGGCTTTATTGATTCGGTCGGCTTTGATTTATATTCGCAAATGCTTGAAGAAGCTGTGGAAGAACGTCGTAGTGGTGTGAAGCGTGAAGAAAAAGTTGATATTGAAATCATTCTCCAGGTCGATGCGTATATTCCAGATGCATATATTCCGGATGGATATCAAAAAATTCAAATGTATAAGAGAATAAAAGCAATGGAACGTGTGGAAGATTACTTGGAAATTATCGATGAAATGCAAGACCGTTTTGGCGATATTCCGCCTGAAACGGAGCGCTTAATGCGAATTGCTCGAATGAAGGTTTGGGCAGCTCAGGCTGATGTCTTATCCATTAAAGAAAAACAACAGGTTGCTTCAATTACATTATCTGAGCAAGGGACAGCACTGTCAGATGGTGCAAAAATTGTGGAGCAGTCGATGGAATTTGGGCAAGCAGTTGGCTTCGGAATGGAAGGCACTCAATTGATTGTAACAGTGAATTATAAAAAATGTGGAAAATATTCACCGTTGGAAGTACTTGAAAAGATGATGGAAATTATTTCGAACGCAAAAAAGGCATAAAAAATAAACGGATGAAATCAATAAAGATGTTCATCCGTTTTTTATTTGATTTTAAAGTAAAAAATGAAGTGCATTGGACACACTATAATGTACTCCATTCTTATAATTTAATTGCTGCAATAATTCTTCGCGATTTCGATGTTCTTGCCGAAGCGCTAAAAACTGTTTTTCACGCGTAGTGGATGTCGAAATTAAATCACGCTGTCCATTTGCTTTTTCTAAATAACGTTTAAAAATACCGTTTTCAAATTTATTAATAACAATTGCACGCTCTTTTAACACATTAGGATAGTAGGCTAAATGGGTACCTGCATAATATTGTTGTTGCCGGTTTGCATCGAAACGAGCGTAAGTGCTGTCTACTTTCATAAAAACGCCTCCTATTCTAATTGAGTTGAAACTGTTTGGTGATACGTGTGTTTAATTATGCTGTATAGTCCTTTTTCTTTTTGACCACCAGAAAACGCCTTGCATAAAAATCGTGTTTAGTCTCTAATTTATGTGTGGAAATTATCGTAAAGTTCATGAAGAAATTGCATATAATTCCCGAATTCAATCCATACTAGTACCATCATGCTATTGAATGATGTGAAGGTGAGGTAATGAAGACGATGAAAGCAACAGGAATAGTACGTCGTATTGATGATTTAGGTCGTGTTGTCATACCGAAAGAAATACGTAGAACGCTTCGGATTCGTGAAGGTGATCCACTTGAGATCTATACCGACCGCGAAGGAGAAGTTATTTTAAAAAAATACTCTCCAATTAACGACTTAGGTGAATTTGCGCAAGAATATGTGCAGTCACTATTTGAAATATTAGGGACACCAAGTTTTATAAGTGATCGTGATGAAATGATTGCGGTCGCGGGTGCATCTAAAAAAGAATATTTGTCGAGACGATTAACACCATTTGCCGAAGATATTATAAAAGCAAGGACGAGTGTTGTTGAAAAACTTGAAATGACGATAGAGCTAGTCGCTGGACAATATGAGCAAGTGAAGTCCTATTGTGCGGTGCCAATCATTTCAAATGGTGATCCAATTGGTGCTGTTTACTTATTATCAAAGGCGCATTTCATTGGAGAAGTGGAACAAAAAGCTGCTGAGACGGCTGCTAACTTTTTAGCAAAGCAAATGGAAAGTTAAATACGCAAAAGAACGTCCAACTCGTTGGGCGTTTTTTTGTGGATAGGAACGTATTTCTAAAAAAAGACGGACACTCTTTTCGTGTTATACTTAACTTATTGTATGTAGAAGGGGAAGGAATTAGAATGTCTTCTCAAAGTTATGGAATGAAGAATTATATGAAAGGCGCACTATTACTTACGGTGGCTGCACTCATCGTAAAAATACTTAGCGCCATTTATCGTGTACCGTATCAAAATTTAGTTGGTGACCAAGGCTTTTATGTGTACCAGCAAGTGTATCCATTTATCGCGTTTTTTGTTGTATGGACGTCAAGTGGATTTGCTGTGGCCATTTCAAAGATACTAGCGGATTTGGAGGCACAAGGAGGCACTCCAATCGAGAAACGAGCGGTGACTCGTGTTATTTTCAACTATTTACTAGTGTTATCCATTATATTTTTTTGTTTTTTATTTTTTGGTGCAGACAGTTTAGCCGCATTAATGAAAGATCCACAATTGGCGCCGCTCCTTCAAGTCGGTTCCTTTGTGACGCTATGTATGCCGATATTGGCAGTTTTAAAAGGATGTTTTCAAGCAAATAGCATGATGAAACCAGTCGCGTATGCACAGGTTTTTGAGCAAATGATTCGAGTAGCGGTTATTTTAATGGGTACGGTTATTTTACTGTCCTTTACGCAATCCGTTTATGAAGCGGGGAAAATGGCGATTTTCGGTACGGTGATCGGAGAAGTTGCAGGTATTTCATTATTGTTATTTTTTGTGAAGAGGAATCCCTCCCCGAAAGAGCATGTGAAAACAAAAATGAAGGTGTGGCCAATTATAAAAGAGGTCACAATTTATAGCATTAGCATTAGTATGAGCGGCCTTTTATTATTATGTTTCCAGTTAGTCGACTCATTCACGATTTACCCTTTATTAATTGAATCGGGTATGGGGAAAGAGCAGGCAATGGAGTTAAAGGGTATCTATGATAGAGGACAACCACTTGTCCAGCTTGGACTTGTCATTGCCTCATCACTTTCGCTCGCGATTGTTCCACTTGTAGCATTTAAAGCGAAAAAGACGAGTGGGCGCGGGGCATTGCCATTTATTCAGCTGACGTATCGCAGTTCGCTGTTATTTGGTGTAGCTGCGGCACTTGGGTTGATTGTTGTGATGCCCTATGTGAATGAGATGCTGTTTACAACGGATGCACTATCGAATGTGTTAATCATTTATGTCATGCAAATTATCCCTTTATCGATTATTTTAACGTTTACAGCGATTTTACAAGGCTATAGCAAATTAAAATTACCGGCTATTTTTCTTGTGACGAGTATTGCGGTAAAATACTTGGGGAATACCCTTTTTATAGCACAATTCGGTATTGTTGGTGCTGCTCTTGCAAGTAATATAGGGCTCTATCTTACAGCGATTGCACTCATTATTTATTTGAAAAAATGGACGAAGGCAGCGTTTGCAAAGTGGCAATTTTATTGGCATTTATTGTTGGCGAGTGTGGCGATGATTGTCGCTGTTGAAGGAACGATTTGGCTGTTGAATGAGCTTGTAGAGGGCATGTCATTCAGCCGCATAACAGCCGTTTTATATAGTTTATTACTTGTAGGAGTTGGCGCGTTTACATTTATGACCGTTGTGGGGAGACTACGTGTGCTAGCAGAAAAAGAGTGGTTTTTAATACCCCTTGGTAGACGCATGGCCGCATATCAATTATGGTTAAATCGAAAGAAGTAGGTGGCAGTTTTGAATCAATTAACAGTGATAGGTCTAGGTGCAGCAGATTTTGATCAAATGCAAATGGGCGTTTATAAAAAAATTAAAGCAGCAAAAAATTTATTTGTTCGTACAGACGATCATCCAGTGTTACAAGACTTACGTGAACAGGGGATTGACTTTACGAGCTTCGATGAAATTTATGTGAAACACGGCTCATTTGGCCCTGTTTATGAGGAAATTGCCCAGCGTTTAATTGAAGCAGTGGCACATGAGGATATTATGTATGCTGTACCAGGGCATCCCCTTGTAGCAGAGCAAACCGTGCAACATTTAATTGAGGCACATAAAAAAGGACAAATCCAGCTTGTAATTGAAGGTGGACAAAGTTTCTTAGATCCAATTTTCGGAGCGCTAAAAATTGACCCAATTGAAGGCTTTCAATTATTAGATGGTACAAGTATGTCAATGCATGATGTGAATATGCGTCAGCACATTTTAATTGCGCAAGTATACGATGCTTTTAGCGCTTCAGAAGTGAAGTTGACACTAATGGAAAAATACCGAGATGATTATCCGATAACGATTGTGACAGCAGCAGGATCCTCTCAAGAACAACTTAGAACAGTGCCATTATATGAGCTCGACCAGGCAGCAGAAATCAATAATTTAACGACTGTTTATGTACCACCTGTTCAAAATGATGAAGATGCGTTACGTGATTGGGTGACATTCCGTCAAATTATTGCCACGTTACGCGGGCCAAAGGGCTGTCCGTGGGATCAAAAGCAGACGCATGAATCATTAAAAAAGTATTTATTAGAAGAAGCGCATGAATTTTTAGCTGCGGTGGATGCTGAAGATGATTTCGCTATGGTAGAAGAACTTGGGGATGTGCTACTACAAGTATTTTTACATGCTCAAATCGGAGAAGATAATGGCTATTTCACATTAGAAGAAGTTCTAGCTTCTATTAATGAAAAGATGATTCGCCGCCATCCACATGTCTTTGGAGATGTTTCTGTGGAAGATGCAGAAGCAGTTGTGGCGAATTGGGAAGCAATCAAAAAGGCAGAAAAGGGACCTGAAGCCGACGTCCTATTATTAAAAAATGAATATCGTCCGACTTCCACTCTACAAACCTCGTATAATTATCAAAAAAAGGCAGCAACAGTTGGTTTTGATTGGCCAAATGTAGAAGATGCATGGGAGAAGTTTGCTGAGGAATGGCAAGAGTTCCGTGAAGAGATTGCTAACGGTTCACAGACAACACGTTTAGATGAATTTGGTGATGTTTTATTTACACTTGTGAATCTCGCACGTTTTTATAAAATCTCACCAGAAGAGGCGATGATTCATGCAAACGAAAAATTTGCGCGCCGTTTTAATTATGTAGAACAACGTGTCAAAGAAATTGGGAAAACTTTCGAAAGCTTTACATTAGATCAATTAGATGCCTTTTGGGATGAGGCAAAACGAATAGAAAGAGGGGAATAATTCCATGCGTTTAGATAAATTTTTAAAAGTGTCTCGTTTAATCAAGCGCCGTACATTGGCAAAAGAAGTAGCGGTACAAGGCCGTATTGCGATTAATGGAAAAATTGCAAAGGCAAGCAGTGCAGTGAAAGTTGGCGATGAACTAGCAATTCGATTTGGCCAAAAGATTGTGACGGCTCGCGTAGAAGAGTTACGTGAGATGGTAAAAAAAGAAGATGCCTTAAAGATGTTTACCATTTTAAAAGAAGAGCGATTAGAAAAAGTAGAACCTGAATTTATTGATGATGAAGAATAGTAGATGACCTGAATTGATGGTATGTATAGTACATATAATCATCGTAGAGAACATCTATTTATCTTCATTCAGCAGAAGACTCCTTCCTCTATAGGTGGCGGATTGAATGCAAGTAAGTTTCTTCTAGTGGTCGTTCCAAATCCTGAAGTAATTACGCCAAGTCGTAATTGATAAGCTTCTAAGCATGATAACGAATAAGTTGTCATGCTTTTTTTTGGTTTAAAGAGTAATCCTTTTTAAGGGAAACTTCTACTAGCGGACAAGCAATCAAATATTTTACATGAGGCATGTCTTAATAAGTACGAGCATATAGTGTAAAACAATGAGCTAAAGGAGGACTAAAATGACAATCCATCAAGAAAGCAACCGTTATACAATTTCTTCTGGCGATCACTTAGTTACTGTTCGCAATCGCAAACGAATGGATATGACATCTGTAAAGTCAATTGAACGATTTGATCAAGAAGAATTTTTTGTTAATACCTCACAAGGGCATCTATTAATTCGTGGCGAGGAGCTACGTATTGTCCATTTAGATGTAGATAAAGGCTTACTAACTTTAGAGGGTGAAGTAAAGCAATTATCATATGACGATTCCGAAAATGGACTATCAAAAAGCTTCCTCCATAAATTGTTTGGATGATGATGAGTGCGCAGCTTGTAAGCGTCCTTGTGATGTTTATAAGTGGAATCGCTGTTGGTGCAGTGATTGATTGTACACGTACAGTATTAAACGAAATACCGAGTAAAATAATGAGACGCTTCACATATTTAGTGGAATGGATAATATGGATTTCCCTCGGTATATGTACATTTTACTTTTTGTTTTTAGTAAAGGGTGGGCAATGGCGTGTCGTGGATCCACTTGCCCAAATTGCTGGTATCTTTGCTTATGAATTTATCTTTCAAAAAATAGCACGTTTTTTAGGACGGGTTATTGTAAATATACTAATTAAACCAATTTTCTTTATAGGGCATCTAATTGTTCGGATTATTCGTAGTCTCATTCGTCTTTTATTGAATGGAATTGCTCTACTAGCTAGACCATTTTATAAATTTTATAAGAAATATTTAGCGAAATCCTTTCAAAAGAAGAAATGAACTCGTATAATGAGTATAATTAATTTTATCGTGAGGGGGAGACGGAATGTTAGGGAGGAAAACAAAAGAACAATTACATAAGCAGAATGTTCAATCGTTGAACAATGACTATGTCCGCTCAAATCCACAAGCTAAAGTAAAGGCAAAAGCAAAGCAAGCAGTTTTACGTCGAAGAAGAATGGCTGTCTTTTTTGTTTTAGCTGTTGCGGTTATCGGTTTTTTAGTGAATGTGAATATGGCTCAAAACGAAAAGCTACTAGCAAAAATTGAGCAAAAAGATGTTGTAACGGAAGCGCTTAATGAGGTGACCGCCCAGCAGGAGATGCTGAATTTACAAATCATGAAGCTAGAAGATGATGAATATATTGCAAAGCTAGCCAGAAAAGAATTTTTCCTTTCTGAAGAAGGCGAATACATCTTTACAATTCCAAAAGCAACAGAAAAAAATAACGAAGAAGACTCAGACAAACAGGATTAGTTTTGACTGAAATTCGCTCGATTCATTTCAGTGAACGGATGTTATACTAGCGTAATGCCACAAAAAAAGTTGGTATTATTTCCCTTTATATAGAGTGTCTTGTTGACACTCTTTTTATGTTAGCTATAATTAGAGAAGAAACTATTCAATATAAGTTTCAGAACAATTGATAACTGACTTTTCATGTAAAGGTCGCTTAAATTTTAAGGAGGAGCATTTTTTTTATGTCAATTGAAGTAGGCAGCAAAGTACAAGGTAAGGTAACAGGGATCACAAATTTCGGCGCGTTCGTTGAGCTACCAGATGGTAAGACGGGGTTAGTTCATATTAGTGAAGTGGCGGACAACTATGTAAAAGATATCAATGAACATCTTAAAGTTGGCGATGAAGTCGAAGTAAAAGTGATGAATGTTGAAGCGGATGGGAAGATTGGTCTTTCAATTCGTAAGGCAAAACCTCAAGCAGAGCGTCCAGAACGCCCAGAACGTCCGGATCGCCCAGATCGCCCAGAGCGTTCACAACGTCCTCGCCGCGATAATAATCGTTCAAACGATCGTAATGATCGTCAACCAAAAGAAAATTTTGAGCAAAAAATGGCGCGTTTCTTAAAAGATAGTGATGAACGATTATCTACGCTAAAACGTGCAACGGAATCAAAGCGCGGTGGCCGAGGAGCTCGTAGAGGGTAATTTGCTGACTGTTTGAAACGTAGAAAAAGTGTTAAATAGACGTAGACAGGCTACTTAGTAGACTGTCTTTTTTTGGTTAACAAAGAGTGCAGTTAAAAATTTGTATAAAAAAGACATCCCCTTGCCCGCTACTTTGTACAAGAGGATGTCCTTTTTTATTTTTCATTGGGGTCTTGATTATGCTTAACAAGTAAGCGGATGAGTGTAATAAAGCAAATGATGCCTCCAATAAGTCCAAAAATAATCATCATAATTTGAAATGGAAGTGGCAAATTAGTTAGCAACACGCCACCGACGATCAACAGCATACTAATACCACAAAGGAATGCAAGATATGTAAAGTTTTGAATCATATAAAATACCTCCTTTTCACACCTCTTATTATAGAGGGTAATGCACTATGATTGCCAATTAACGATAAAAAAGAGCCACCTTTTATAAAAAGGTAGCTCTTTCCAGTATGACCCGTACGGGATTCGAACCCGTGTTACCGCCGTGAAAGGGCGGTGTCTTAACCGCTTGACCAACGGGCCGTAAAATGGTGGCGGCAGAGGGAGTCGAACCCACGACCTTTCGGGTATGAACCGAGTGCTCTAGCCAACTGAGCTACACCGCCAAAATTAACAACAAAATTAATAATACAAGGATTTATGTAAAGTGTCAACAAGTTTTTTAATTTATTTCAGTAGATGTTGGGACGTCAGCTGAACTAGTGAAACTCTGGCTAAGCACGCCGCTTCTTGACCAACATCGTGTTGGCCTAAGCCTCCAGAGGATGTAACGTAACCGGAAAGGCTATGTGACTACGGCTAACTGATCTGCATCGTGCAGACTAATTACAATGCTGATTCCGGACATAATTAACTAAGGCATAATTGATTGTAAATCAAAAAATTATTTTCTGCTTATGACGAATGAAGGCATATAAAAGCGTAAAATCACAATAAAAGCCGTCGAACGATTTATTGAACCTTATTCTATAAACAGACAAAATTCCTACTCTATCATTTGTATAATAATTGGAAAAAAGGGAAAAGGTGATTGTTATGGCAGTTGTCAATGAATATTCGGAGTATCTCCCCCTTCCTACATTTTCTACACCACCGTATACAAAAAAGACTAGAAAAATAGTAGATGTCACTTTTGTATTCATCGCTTTTTGTTTAGCACAAGCCACGTTCTTTGAGGCGGTGGTCCCATTTTTTCTACCCTTTTGGATTATTGTTCGCACACAATACAAATCATTTCAAATTTCAACATTCATAGGGGGCCTTGCGGGTACATTATTTTTAGGTGTTGGACAAGTGGTCATTTTATTACTTGAAATTTTGCTAATTGAGGGCATTATGCGTTTTAAATATACCCGTATTTCGCCTTATATAGCAGTGACACTATCGATTGGTGTAATCCAAACTGTTTGGCAAGTGGTTACGTATGCGGGAATCCCACCTTTATTAACGCAAGTGTATGTATTGTATGAATGGTTATTTGCCCTTGTAATGCTGTTATTAATGACACAATTATTTGTGCCGCTAAGTGAAATGAAAAATTACCAGTGGGCAAAGGAAAAGGTTATCGCGCTGCTCGTTGTACTTGCCGCTGTTCTAATAGGTATGCAAAGTATTACTGTCTATTATTTTTCATTGCCGATTATAGCATTCCACTTAATTCTTTGTGTTGTCGCTGCTGTTTCGACAGTTGGGACGACCGTTATTTTTGCATTGTCGATGGGTTTGCTATTAGGGGTAGGGAATTTGTCGTTTACAGGCATGATTGTTCTGTATGCATGCACAGGCTTATTTACCGCATTAATGCAAGACACAGGTCGTTTCGGAATTGCCATTTTCAGTATGATACCAAGTGTGTTTTTCTTTTTTTATGATGCGACCTTACCGGTTGATAGTGTTTATTTCCTCTCAATCTTAGTGGGAGTGATTCTTTTTATGTTGCTTCCTCAAGCGACTTTGGGAAATCTTCAACAATACTATGAGCAGCAAACATTAGGCACTGACCCGATACAGGTGAAAAGTACAAATTTGGCAAATGAACATTTAAAACAGTTTCAGCAATTTGTTTCTTTTATGAAAAGCCTTGTGTTTGAGCGCTTTACAAAGGAGCATCCAACCGCGATTCCCCAAGACTCTTATATGATTTGTTCGAGTTGCTTCCGCTACGAGCAATGCTGGGGAGCACAGCGAGAAATGGAGAACACCATTGAAAATTGGCGAATGGCAAGAAGGGGCTCAAAACCAATAGAATTAATTCGCGCGGAAGAACAATTAAAGATAAAATGCATTAAATCGGCAAAATTATTAGAGGAACTCGAAACAGCTACACATAAAGAGCACATGGAGAGGCAGTTTTATCATGGCAAGAAAATGATTGCCCTACAATTACGTGATTTAAGTCATCATTTAGAAGAATTATTAGATGATCGTCATAGTGAGGTAGGTACGGATGAAATGGATGATTATGTACAGCTATTTTTAAAGCAACATCAAGTGCAATGCATTCATATTGAGTGGATAAAAACTGAAGTGGGCGCAAGAGAATTTATTTGCTCGATTGCAGATGACCGTGATGAACATACTGTCATTCGGCAAGCGGAGCAATTATTATACGAATTATTACATGAGCCCTTACAAGGTCAACAAATTCATGTCGAGGAGAAACCACTTTTTTATCGGCAAATAAGGTTTCGCTCAGCAATTCGTTATCAATTGGAGTATGATATATATAAACATTCTAAAGGACATCAAAAAGTCTCAGGTGATTCTTATAGTGTTTTCCCGATCCATACAGGCTTAATGGCAATAATGCTGTCAGATGGGATGGGGACGAGCAATGCTGCACAGCGTGAAAGTAGTCGTTTAATTCAAATGATGCAAGAATGCTTGTCCTATAATATGGATCCTGAAACAGCTATGCATACGATGCACTATGTATTGTCGCTCAAAAATGATTCAGATATGTATGCAACAATCGACTTTGCGTTAGTTGATTTACAATTAGGTTCACTTTGGTGTTGGAAAGCGGGCGGAATGACAACGTATGTACTCCGTGGGGCTGATTTATTTAAAATTGAAAGTAAAGCGGCACCTATTGGTTTCTTACCGGACTTTTCTGTAGATACGGAAATGATTTCAGTCCTTTCAGAAGATATCATTATTATGGTTTCGGATGGCTTATTTGCAAGCCAAGAAAACTGGATTAAGCAAGAAGAGTTGTTTTTACAACTAATCCGTCAAGGTATCAAAAAGGGCGTATCGATTCAAGTGGTACTCTATGATGTAATGGCCCAGTTTAAACAACGTTACCCAACAAATGATGATTGCACGGTCATGTTATTCCAACTACACCATATTGCAGCACCGTGGTCTGTTTTCCGTCCAGCGTATAGTTAATTAAGTACAAATCAATTACGCCTAGGCGTAATTGATTTGTACTATATAGAATGAGGTGAGAGGATGCACCTATTAGAGCATCAAGTTTCGGCTTATATTAAACAACATCAATTAATTACAAGTGGGGACAAATTGCTTGTCGCTTGTTCTGGAGGCGTTGATTCAATGGCGCTTCTTTCTTTTTTGTATAAATTTCAACATTATTTCAAAATAAAATTATTTGTAGCGCATGTGGACCATATGTTGCGTGGGGAAGCTTCAGAAGGTGACAGAAATTTTGTCGAACAAATATGTGCTAAGTGGGAAATTCCTGTGTTTAGCTGTGCAATTCCAATTGCTGAGTATTTAGAAAAAGAAGGTGGAAATTCCCAAGCAATTTGCCGACGTGAGCGGTATCGTTTTTTTGAAAAAATAATGACCGAGCAAAAAATCGATAAATTAGTGACTGCTCACCATGCAGATGATCAGCTAGAATCCATGTTAATGGCAATAACAAAGGCAAGTTCTTTAAATGGATTGAAAGGAATTGTGCCAAAACGACCATTTTTAAATTATTTTGTCATTCGACCATTTTTAGCTGTTACAAAAAGCGAGATAGGGGAATATTTACATACAGAAGGGCAAACTTATCGTGAGGATGCCAGCAATGAGAAAGACACGTATACTCGAAATCGTTTTCGTCATCATGTCGTACCCCTTTTAAAGCGAGAAAACCCTTCAATTTCACACCATGTCGTGCAACTAGCTGATCAAATAGCAGAAGATGATCGTTATTTAATGCAACTTGCTGAAACCCGCTTTTCAACGATTTTTAAAGAAATGAGGGAAAATTGTTATAAAGTTGTAATATCCGACTTCCAAAGAGAACCACTTGCTTTACAAAGAAGATTCATTTTAATACTATTAAAGTATCTGTATCATGATTCAAAAATGATTCAAAGCTATGCACTATGTACATCGATTTTAAAGCTATTTGACACGTCTGTTGGTAGTAGCTCTGTGAATTTACCTGAGGACTATATTGCACGGCAGCAATACGGTGAAATTGTCTTTGAAAAAAATCAGCAACCGCGTCAATTGACGAAGCAAAAACTCGCGTTAAATGAGTGGAATTCAGTCGGGGAATTACGCGTTTATATTGGAGCGCTTACGCAGTGTGAGGACTCCTTACTAGCGATGTATCAGCCATATTATTTTACGGCGTCTGCGATTCAATTTCCGCTTTTTGTGAGGATTCGTGAGGATGGGGATCGCATTGCATTAAGTGGCATGCAACAGAAGAAAAAAGTAGCACGTATTTTTATTGATGGGAAGATTCCTTTAGTAAAAAGAGCTCATTGGCCATTGTTAGTGGATGCTAATAATGAACTCTTAGCAGTAATGGCAGTACGCGTAAACAATCAATTTTCAGATGTGAGATTGGCAGCACATGATTCAGTGTTACTTGTCGCTCACATTTAAAAGCTTTAAACAATTAAAGGAGGAATCTACTTATGATTCAAAATGATATTGAGAAAATTGTAATTACAGAAGAACAAATTCAAGAGCGTATTAAGGAGCTTGGTGCGCAACTTACAGAAGAATATGCAAACAAATTCCCACTTGCTGTTGGTGTTTTAAAAGGGGCGATGCCTTTTATGACCGATTTAATGAAGCGCTTTGATTCTTATGTAGAATTAGATTTCATGGATGTAACGAGCTATGGAAATGCAACAGTTTCTTCTGGTGAAGTCAAAATTGTGAAGGACTTAAATACGAGCGTAGAAGGTCGCGATGTCCTAATTATTGAAGACATTATCGACAGTGGTTTAACATTAAGTTATTTAGTGGACCTATTTAAGTACCGTAAAGCAAAATCAATTAAAATTATTACATTACTTGATAAGCCTTCAGGTCGTAAAGTGCCTTTAAATGCGGATGTTGTTGGCTTTGAAGTACCAGACGGCTTTGTTGTTGGCTATGGTTTAGATTACGCGGAAAAATACCGTAACTTACCGTATATTGGTATTTTAAAACATGAAGTGTACTCGTTCTAATTTTGAATTTGAGCAAAATTCGTCATAATTCGTTCGAACATTAAAAATAATCGATGCTTTTCATTGTATGAAATTTTCAACGTATGTTAAGATTTTACTTATAGTTTTTCTGTAATGTTGTGAGGAGGCTGGGGATGAATCGAATATTTCGATACACCATATTTTATTTACTAATATTTCTCGTGATTATCGGGATTTTTGGCACATTTAATGGTGGTAAAAAGACAACTGAAGAAATGAGTTTTTACGAATTCTTTGAGGCTTTAGATAGTAAAAAGGTTGAATCAATAACGGTGCAACCGGACAATAAAGTATATAAAGTAGTCGGACAATTAAAAGGTGCTAAAGAGGGTGAAACATTCACTGTAAACATCCTTGAAAATGACAAAGAGTCCATTGATAGCATCATGCAAATTGAAAAGGATTATCCAGAAGTAATTGTTAAAGAAGCACCACAAACGAGCGGCTTTGTAACATTTATTACGAGCATGATTCCATTTGTAATCATTATTATTTTATTCTTCTTCCTCTTGAGTCAATCTCAAGGTGGCGGTAATAAAGTAATGAACTTTGGTAAATCAAAAGCCAAGCTGTATGATGACCAAAAGAAAAAAGTGCGCTTCACTGACGTAGCGGGTGCTGATGAAGAAAAGGCTGAGCTAGTAGAAGTGGTTGATTTCTTAAAGGATCATCGAAAATTCACAGAAATTGGTGCGCGTATCCCTAAAGGTATCCTACTTGTAGGTCCTCCAGGTACGGGTAAAACATTACTTGCACGAGCAGTAGCTGGTGAAGCAGGCGTTCCATTCTTCTCGATTTCAGGTTCTGACTTCGTTGAAATGTTCGTCGGTGTCGGTGCATCTCGTGTACGTGATTTATTCGAAAATGCGAAGAAAAATGCGCCATGTATCATTTTCATTGATGAGATTGATGCAGTTGGTCGTCAACGTGGTGCCGGTCTTGGTGGTGGTCACGATGAGCGTGAACAAACATTAAACCAGTTACTAGTTGAAATGGATGGCTTCGGTGCAAACGAAGGGATTATTATTATCGCTGCGACAAACCGTCCAGACATCCTAGATAAAGCATTATTACGCCCAGGTCGTTTTGACCGTCAAATTACGGTTGGACATCCAGATGTAAAAGGCCGTGAAGCAATCCTTAAAGTTCACGCACGTAATAAACCACTTGCTGATTCGGTTGACCTTGCTGCGGTAGCACAACGTACACCAGGATTCTCAGGTGCGGATTTAGAAAACTTATTAAACGAAGGTGCACTTGTTGCTGCTCGTAAAAATAAGAAAACAATTAACATGGCAGATATCGATGAAGCGTCAGACCGTGTCATTGCGGGTCCTGCAAAGGCAAGTCGCGTTTACTCTCAAAAAGAGAAAAAACTGGTGGCGTTCCACGAAGCAGGTCACGTTGTTGTTGGTTTAGAATTAGACGAAGCAGATACTGTTCATAAAGTAACAATCGTGCCACGTGGTCAAGCTGGTGGTTATGCGATTATGTTACCAAAGGAAGAGCGTTTCTTCACGACGAAGCAAGAATTACTTGATCGTATTGCGGGTTTACTTGGTGGACGCGTAGCAGAAGAAATCGTACTTGGCGAAGTTTCAACAGGTGCGCATAACGACTTCCAAAAAGTAACGAGTATTGCACGTGCAATGGTTACGGAATATGGTATGAGTGATAATCTTGGTGCTGTTCAATACGGCTCGAGCCAAGGAGCGAACCCATTCTTAGGACGCGACTTTAACTCAGATCAAAACTATTCAGATTCAATTGCATATGAAATTGATAAAGAAGTACAAAACATTGTTGATAAACAATATAAACGTACAAAACAAATCCTTACAGAAAAACGTGAATTACTGGATTTAATTGCGAACACTTTAATGACAAAAGAAACATTGAACGCGCAAGAAATCGAGCATTTACGTGACAACGGTACACTTCCACCAGAGGAAGTTATCGTAGAGGAAGAATCAACACCTCAAGTAATAAAAGTAGAGTCAATGCCAACAGTAGAAACGGCGGGTTCAGCTACTATTAATGAAGAGGTTGTGGGTCAAGCAACAAATCCAACGGTCGCAGATTTAAAGAAAGATGTCCCAACAGAACGTAAACAAGGCATCGATGAAGACCAACCAAAATAATTTATTGATACATTCAAAAAATCATCATTTTGACCTTTGTCAAAATGGTGATTTTTAATTGAAAAGGAAACTAAAAAATGGTTCAATTTCTGCCTTATAGGAATTTTTGAAACAGAATACGTTGAAAAAAAGTAGGTGACAGTTGTGCATTTAGTAATGGATGCTGGCAATTCCAATATCATTTTAGGGGTATATAAAAATGATAAACTGATTTATCATTGGCGAATGGAAACAGACACAAGGAAAACAGAAGATGAGTATGCGATGCAAATTAAAGCTTTTTTTTCGCATGAAGGCATTATGTTTGAACAAATTAATGGAATTATTATATCCTCAGTTGTACCACCTATTATGTTTGCTCTGGAGGCAATGTGCCAAAAATATTTTTCGATTCAACCATTAGTGGTAGGACCGGGTGTGAAAACAGGACTTAATATTAAATATGAAAACCCACGTGAAGTCGGTGCAGATCGCATAGTAAATGCGGTCGCGGCATTAGCCGAATATGGAGGGAAATCTTTAATTATTGTTGATTTTGGTACGGCCATTACGTATTGCTATTTAAATGAACGCGGTGATTATATGGGAGGCGCCATTGCACCGGGTATTGCCATTTCAACAGAAGCTTTATATACACGTGCATCCAAGCTTCCACGTATAGAAATTGCGCGAACACCGCAAATTGTAGGTAAAAATACAATTGCTGCGATGCAAGCCGGTGTGTATTATGGTTTTATAGGGCAAGTTGAGGGGATTGTCAATCGGATGAAAATGCAAAGCAAGGAAGAGCCGTTAGTCATTGCAACAGGTGGATTAGCGAAATTAATTGCAAGTGAAAGCCAAATGATTGATGTAGTTGACACTTTTTTAACATTAAAAGGTTTGCATATAATTTATAAAAGAAATCAATAGAAAAGAGGAAATTTCAACATGAAGGACTACTTAGTAAGAGCCATTGCATTTGACGGACAAGTACGGGCATTTGCAACAAAGACAACAGAAACGGTGAACGAGGCACAAAAGCGTCATAATACATGGCCGATTGTATCTGCAGCACTAGGTCGATCAATGACAGCTGCTGTTATGATGGGAGCTATGTTAAAAGGTGAAGATAAAATTACCGTAAAAATCGAGGGGAACGGTCCAATTGGTCCAATCGTTATCGATGCAGATGCAAAAGGGGATGTTCGTGGCTTCGTAACAAATCCACAAGTGCATTTTGATTTAAATGAGCAAGGTAAATTAGATGTGCGTGCTGGTGTTGGGACAGAGGGAACATTAACAATCGTGAAGGATTTAGGTTTACGCGATATGTTTTCAGGTCAAACACCGATCGTTTCAGGGGAAATTGCTGAGGACTTTACTTACTATTTCGCAAAATCAGAGCAAGTCCCTTCATCTGTTGGTTTAGGTGTATTAGTGAACCCAGACAATACGATTTTAGCATCAGGTGGCTTTATCATTCAATTAATGCCAGGCTGTGAAGGCGAAACGATTGATGAGATTGAAAAGCGTTTATCATCGATTGAGCCTGTGTCAAAAATGATTGAAAAAGGTTATACGCCAGAGCAAATTTTAGAAGCAGTATTAGGGAAAGAAAATGTTCAAATTTTATCGTCAATGCCTGTTCAGTTCCAGTGTCAGTGTTCAAAAGAGCGTTTTGGTTCGGCTATAATTGGTTTGGGTGTGCAAGAAATTGAAGACATGATTGTTGAAGATGGTCAAGCAGAGGCGCAATGTCATTTCTGTTTAGAAAAGTATCACTTCAGCCGAGAAGAACTTGAAGGATTCGTGAATGAAATCCAATCGTAATTTACACCAAACTACACCACAAACACCGCAAAATATACCGTTTACACAACGACGCTTAAAAACGAAACCAACGTTATTTTTATTATTATTTTTGTTAATAGGGAATTTATTTTGGTTTGTGTTATGGTTACTCCCATCTGAGGATTCAACATCAAAAGGCGGTAGCGAGCAAGTGGCTACTGTTGATGGAGAGGTCATTACGCGCCAACAGTGGCTTGCAGCAATGGAAAGCCGATATGGAAAAGAGACATTGCAGGACTTAGTAAATGAGGCTGTTATGGAGAAGGCCGCTAAAAAGTATAAAATTGATGTAACGGATCAAGAGATTGATTTAGAGATCGCTTTGCTACGATCTGCACAGGATGCAAATGATTCATCAATACATAGTTTGTCGACAGAGCAACTACGTCAAAGAATACGGGCACAGCTTATTTTAGAAAAAGTTTTAACGCATGATCTTGTTGTAGAAGATCAAGCAGGACAAAAATATTATGAGGATAATAAATCTCTTTATAATATTTCAACGACGTATCGAACGAGCATTATTATTGTCAATGCAAAGGAAGATGCTGAGCGCGTAGAAAAGGAATTAAAAAATGGGTCAGATTTTTCTGTTTTAGCGCGGGAGCATTCAATTGATGCAGCATCTGCCAGTCTTGGTGGGGATATAGGCTTTATTACAGAAGGTCAATCCACAACGGAGAAGGCGATTTCCTCAGCCGTTCAAAAATTAAAAGCAAAAGAAACGTCAAAGCCCTTCGTATTAAGTGATGGTCGCTATGCGATTGCGTATGTCGCAGAAGTACTAGAAGGGAAATCGTTCTCTTATGAAGATGTAGAACATCATGTAAAACGCCAAATTGCATTGGAGCAATTATCACCGTCTATTACACCTGAAGCATTTTGGGGGGCATTTGACGCAACTTGGTTTTATGGAGAAACAAAAAATAAATAAAAAATGCGATTTACGATATATTTTATATTGTAAATCGGTTTTTTTTTTTGCGCAAAGTTAAAATGTGGGTAAAATAAATAATCTGAAAATTTTATAAAAACATAGGTAAAGGTAATTGACAATGTCTAGTAAAAATTGATAAAATACGAAGTAAGGAAAACCTATAGAGTTTGTAGGGATTAAGAGGGGGATGGATAGTATGGGCAAATTAGCAAATTCAGTGGCGGATTTAGTAGGTCGTACACCGATTGTCAAATTAAATAACGCTACGGGTGAAGATGAAGGTACGGTTTATGTGAAATTAGAATATTTTAACCCAGGTTCTTCAGTTAAAGATCGTCTTGCACTAGCGATGATTGAAGCGGCTGAAAAGGATGGTACATTAAAACCAGGTGGCACAATTATTGAGCCAACATCAGGTAATACAGGGATCGGTCTTGCGATGATTGCAGCAGCAAAAGGCTATAAGGCAATTTTAGTAATGCCAGAAACAATGTCACTTGAACGACGCAATTTATTACGCGCATATGGTGCAGATTTAGTCTTAACACCGGGCCCAGAAGGAATGAAAGGTGCCATTGCAAAGGCGGAAGAATTATCAGCATCAGAAGGCTATTTCTTACCTCAGCAATTTAAAAATGCGGCCAATGCTGAAATCCATCGATTAACAACAGGCCCCGAAATTACAGAAGCATTTGAAGCGGACGGTTTACAATTAGATGCATTTGTAGCAGGTATCGGTACGGGTGGTACAATCACGGGTGCAGGTGAAGTATTAAAATCGAAATTCCCACAAATTGAAATTATTGCAGTGGAGCCAAAAGATTCTCCAATACTATCTGGTGGTAATCCAGGTCCACATAAAATTCAAGGCATTGGCGCCGGATTTATTCCAGATGTACTAGATACAAACGTTTATACGTCAGTATTCACAGTGGAAAATGAAGTAGCATTTGAATACGCACGTAAAGTAGCGCGTGAAGAAGGAATTTTAGCAGGGATTTCTTCAGGTGCAGCGATTTATGCAGCGATTGAAACGGCGAAACGTTTAGGTAAAGGGAAAAATGTATTAGCAGTCATTCCATCAAACGGTGAGCGCTACTTATCAACTCCTTTATATCAATTTGAAGATTAATTAAATGCAATTCAAAAGCATGGCGGAAATGACGCTGTGCTTTTTTGTATGAATAAAATGGAGCGGTTTAAGGGGATATCAGCAAATATTGTATTATTTAAAAAGATGCCATATAAAAATTTTCGCGTATAATTGGATTTTCACAGTATTATCAAGTTTAATAAAGAAAACAACAAGAAAAGAGGCGAACGGGTAGATGCAACAGCTAGAGTATCAAGTATTTTCCATGACAAAGGATGAATTTTTCTATAGCTTTCAACAGCAAACAAAGACCCTCAAAGAAAAGGCTTTTTTAGAAAGTGGACGCGGAGGACAATATTCCATAGCAGCCTGGCATCCAACCGCAACAGCAAAATCAGTAGAGGATGGCTTGCAAATTGCATGGCTTGATGGGACGGTCGAAGTACTACAAGGCGAGCCATTAGCACAACTTGAGCAATTGATGCATAACTACAAATTAGAACGCATTCCGCACTTGCCAGATTTCCAAGGTGGTGCTATCGGTTTTATTTCCTATGATTATGCGCGTACAATTGAGGTTTTACCCGAGCTAGCAGAGGATGATTTACAAATTCCAGATGTGTACTTTTATTTATTTGATCACTGGGCCGTACATAATGTGAAAACAAATGAAGTGACACTTATGAAGCGATTAGAAAGCAAAGTCAATTTACAGCAATGGCAACAAAAATGGCAAGTAGGAGCACAGCAAGGATTGGCTACGCGCTTATTTGGACAAGAAAATGCAACTGAAATTAATGAGGATGTAAGCGAGCTTAAAGTATCATTCCATGCACAGGATTTTGAACGAGCAATTGAAAAGATTCAGGGTTATATCGGACAAGGTGATGTGTTCCAAGTGAATTTATCCGTACGACAAGGGAAGCAATTAAATGCAGCACCAATTGTGATGTATGAAGCGGTACGTTCATTCAACCCATCTCCTTACATGGCGTATATTGAAAGTGCAGATTTTGCCGTTGTAAGTGGTTCTCCAGAATTACTCATTAAACGAGATGGCACGGAATTATCGACAAGACCAATTGCTGGCACACGTCCGCGCGGCAATTCAGAGGAGCAAGATGTAGCACTAGCAAATGAATTAATCGACAACGAAAAAGAACGGGCAGAACATGTTATGCTTGTTGATTTAGAGCGCAATGATTTAGGACGCGTCTGCCAATATGGAACGGTAGAAGTAAATGAATTTATGGTCATTGAACGTTATTCACATGTCATGCACATCGTTTCCAATGTACGCGGACAGATGGCACAAGGGAAATCCAATGCGGATGTTATTCGTGCAATGTTCCCAGGAGGCACGATTACAGGTGCGCCAAAAATTCGCACGATGGAAATTATTGAAGAATTGGAGCCTGTTCGTCGAGGACTTTATACAGGTTCGATTGGCTGGCTTGGCTATAACGGAGATTTAGAGCTCAATATTGTTATTCGTACAGCATTTATTCAAGATGGCATGGCTTATATTCAAGCGGGTGCAGGAATTGTAATTGATTCCATTCCGGGAAATGAATACTTGGAGTCGATGAATAAAGCGAAGGCAATGTGGCAAGCAAAAGCGATGGCGGAAGGAGCAGTACAATGATTTTAATGATTGATAATTATGATTCGTTTACGTATAACATCGTGCAATATTTAGGAGAGTTTGGCTATGATATCGTTGTCAAACGTAATGATGAAATTACAGTGGACGATATCAACGCGCTTTCACCAAAAATGATTGTCATTTCACCAGGACCATGCACACCAAATGAAGCAGGAGAAAGCTTAAACATTATTGAACAGTTTGCTGGCAAACTCCCGATATTAGGCGTTTGTTTAGGTCATCAAGCGATTGCGCAAGTATTTGGGGGGAATGTTATCCGAGCAGAACGCTTAATGCACGGCAAAACGTCACCAGTCATGCATAGCGGTATTGGATTACATAAAAACAATGCCAATCCGTTTCAGGCGACACGTTATCATTCATTAATCGTAGAGCGTGAATCATTGCCATCTTGTTTAGAGGTAACTGCGTGGACAGCAGAAGGTGAAATAATGGGACTCCGTCATAAAGAATGGCCGATTGAAGGGGTGCAATATCATCCAGAATCGATCATGACGGAGGATGGCAAACAATTGTTGCGCACGTTTATCGAACTGTACTGCTAAGGGGGAGTCGACTGTGCTTTGTTGGATGAATGGACACTATATTGAAGAGCAAGAGATGAGAATTTCACCATTTGATCATGGTTTTTTATATGGACTTGGTTTTTTCGAAACGTTTCGCACGTACGAGGGACAGGCTGTTTTGTTACAAGAGCATTTGAATCGATTATTAGAGGCATTGAAAGAATACCGAATTGCGTTTCCTTATACGCTAACTGAGCTAGAAGAAATCATACGTCAATTAAATGCGCAAGATGGGCAGGATGGCTATTTTAGGTTGAATGTTTCGGCAGGTCCACATAGTATCGGGTTAGCACCAACGGAATATGTGGCACCGACAGTCATTGTTTTCCGTAAGCCATTGCAAGTAGCAAAGCGTGGTACGGAAAAACAAGCGGTATGGCTAAAAACGCCGCGCAATAGCCCCGAGCAAGAAATCCGCTATAAAAGCCACCATTATGGAAATAACGTGAGAGCTCGACTGGAGTTGCCGAGCTTGGCGGAATTTGAAGGTTTTTTTACAACGAATCAAGGTATTGTAGCCGAGGGAATCACATCAAATGTTTTTTGGGTGAAAGGTGGTATACTGTTTACGCCATCTATAGAAACGGGTATCTTACCGGGAATTACGAGAAAAGTCGTACTCGAATTAGCACAGCAGATGAAAATCCCTGTTCGTGAAGGGTCTTTTATTAAGCAGGAGCTTGAACAGGCAGATGAATGCTTTATTACGACGGCGGTACAAGAGCTTGTACCGATTTCGAATATAGACCAAATCTGTTTTGCGGGCAATGAGGGTCGAATTTATGGAAAATTACACAACGTCTACTTACAAAATATTGTCGATCGATTAGGGAGAAAATAAATGTTAGAAAAATATAAAACACCCTTACTTATCAATAACGTTGCGCTGGATTATTCGAAGGAAACATTTGTGATGGGTATTTTAAATGTGACACCCGATTCATTTTCAGATGGGGGACATTATGATTCCGTTGAGACTGCTTTAAAGCAGGCAAAGAAAATGGTAGCGGATGGGGCAAAAATAATCGATGTTGGTGGTGAATCAACACGTCCAGGCTACACACGTATTTCAGACGAAGAAGAAATTGCGCGCATTGTACCGGTCATCCGAGCTCTTGTGAAGGAAGTATCCGCGATTATTTCAGTGGATACGTATAAATCCACAGTGGCGCGTGCGGCGATTGAAGCTGGGGCACATATGATCAATGATATTTGGGGGGCAAAGGCAGATCCACAAATGGCGAATGTCGCTGCCGAGCTAAATGTTCCAATTATTTTAATGCACAATAGAAATACAGCGACGTATACAAACTATTGGTCAGAATTTATGGCTGATATGGAGGAAAGCATTGCGATCGTTAAAAATGCAGGCGTTCCAGATAAACATATTTTACTTGATCCGGGTATCGGTTTTGTGAAAAATTTGAGCCAAAGTATTGAAACGATGCAACGTCTTGATGAATTAGTAGCACTTGGTTATCCAGTGCTTCTTGCAACATCACGTAAGCGGATGATTGGAACGGTGTTAGATTTGCCTGTTGAGGAACGTGTGGAAGGAACAGCCGCTACTTGTGCATTTGGTGTACAAAAGGGCTGTCATATGATGCGTGTTCATGATGTGAAGGAAGTCGCACGTACAGTAAAAATGATGGATGCGTTAGTTGGGAAATATATTGTCCAAGGTGAATTGGAACCAAGACATTAAGGAGTGACAACATGGATTATATTCATTTAAGAGAAATGCAATTTTTCGGCTATCATGGAGTACTACCAGAAGAGAATGTGCTAGGCCAACGGTTCCGTGCCAATGTATCGTTAGCAGTAAACATGAAGCAAGCTGGTGAAACCGATGAGTTAACCGATACAGTTAGCTATGTAGGTGTATATGATATATGCAAAGAGATCATGGAGGGAAAGCCATTCAAGCTAATTGAGGCGGTAGCAGAAACGATTGCTACGCGCATTTTGACACAATATGAAGGGCAAATTTTCGGTTGCCGTGTGGAAGTGATTAAGCCAGATCCACCAATTCCAGGACATTATAAGGAAGTTGCGGTGGAAATTGTGCGAGGTACATTTTCATGAATGAAGTGTATTTATCAATTGGAACAAATATTGGAGAACGTGAAAAAAACTTGCAGCAGGCAGTTCAGGCTTTAATGGAACAATCCGCTGTTCAAGTGAAGCGTGTCTCGTCCATTTATGAAACGGCAGCAGTTGGCTATACAGAACAAGCGGATTTTTTGAACATTGCAGTAGCGGTTGAATCACCGTTAATGGCCCAGGAATTACTTGAGGTTTGTCAGTCAATCGAAAATGAATTAGGGCGAGTTCGAGAAATGCGTTGGGGTCCTCGAATCATTGACCTTGACATCTTGCTCTATAATCACGAAAATATTGAAACAGAAAGCTTAATTATTCCGCATCCAAGAATGTATGAACGTGCATTTGTTTTAGTACCCTTGCAGGAAATTGCGCCTAGTGATGAGATGATTCATGAAAAATCTACGCGCACTTTGCAAGCATTCAATATAGAACAAGAAGGCGTAAAGCTTTGGAAAAAGGTAGATTCGGTCGATGAATTCATGCGTTTCGAAAGTTTAAACGAATTTAAATAGGTAGTGTATTAAAGGTTAATACCAATACAGGAGGAAATAACAATGACAAGCGTACCAAGCGTACAAGAAAAGCCATTCCAAATTGGTAAACATGTCATGGATAACCGTGTTGTACTTGCCCCAATGGCAGGTATTTGTAACTCGGCATTCCGCTTAACAGTAAAAGAATTTGGCGCAGGTTTAGTCTATGCGGAAATGATTAGTGACAAAGCGATTAACTTCCGCAATGAAAAAACAATGGGCATGCTGTATATTGACGAGCGTGAAAACCCACTCTCTCTTCAAATTTTCGGTGGCGATAAGGAAAATTTAGTACAAGCTGCCAAGTATGTAGATAAAAACACACCTGCAGACATTATTGATATTAATATGGGTTGCCCTGTTAATAAAATTATTAAATGCGAAGCGGGTGCGAAGCTTTTATTAGATCCAAATAAAATTTACGAAATGGTAGCGGCGGTAGTAGATGCTGTAGATAAACCAGTTTCAGTGAAGATGCGAATCGGATGGGATGACGAGCGTGTATTTGCAGTAGAAAATGCGCAAGCTGCAGAACGTGCTGGTGCTTCAGCTATTGCGATGCATGGTCGTACACGTGTTCAAATGTATGAAGGAAAAGCAAACTGGGATATTTTAAAAGAAGTAAATGAAAATATTAATATCCCGTTTATGGCAAATGGCGATGTAGAAACGCCGCAAGATGCGAAACGTATTTTAGAGCATACAGGGGCAGATGGTGTTATGATCGGTCGCGCAGCACTGGGAAACCCATGGATGATTTATCAAACGGTACACTATCTTGAGACGGGTGAGTTAAAACCAGAGCCAAGTGTACGCGAAAAAATGGATGTATGCTTACTTCATTTTGAACGCTTAATGCAATTAAAAGGTGAAACAGTGGCAGTGCGCGAAATGCGTAAACATGCATCGTGGTATTTAAAAGGAATTCGTGGCAATGGTAAAATCCGCAATGCCATTAACCAAGCAGAAACAAAGCTAGAATTAGTGACGTTAATTAATAATGTTGTATCAGAAATAGAAGAACTCGAAGCTATGGTAGCGGAAGTGGCAAAAACAGAAATCGTCTGAAATCGTGGAACAGAGGCTAAAAATACCGCGTCCTACGGCAACGCCTGAGTGACCAATAACCTATTGGCCCAATGCATAATGGAAAGACAAAAACATCACAATTGTGGTGTTTTTCTTTTTTCAGAAAAATACAATATTTCGAAAACGATGTGAATTAATTCGAAATGGGTGAACGCACGACAGAAATACGGTACAATAGAAATATTGTAAAAGTGTCGCGCGGACTGCGAACAACTAATTAAGGAGTGACAAACGTGTCAAACATAGAAGAATTAAACGACCAACTTTTGGTTCGTCGCCAAAAGATGACAGATATTCGTGAAAACGGCTTAGATCCATTTGGTGGACGTTTCGAACGTACGCATTTATCAACAGAGGTAACAGTGGAGTTCGATCAGTTCGATAAAGAGCAATTAGAAGCAGAACCAAAAGAAGTTGTAATCGCAGGACGTATTATGACAAAGCGCGGTAAAGGAAAAGCTGGATTTGCGCATCTTCAAGATTTAGCGGGTCAAATTCAAATTTACGTGCGTAAAGATGCTGTGGGCGATGATGCATACGAGCTTTTCAATAAAGCGGATCTTGGCGATATCGTCGGTGTAAAAGGGAATGTATTCCGTACACAAGTAGGCGAATTATCAGTAAAAGCAACAGAATTCATTTTCTTAACAAAAGCATTGCGTCCGATGCCGGAGAAGTTCCATGGTTTACAAGACATTGAACAACGCTACCGTCAACGTTATTTAGATTTAATGACAAACGCAGACAGCAAGGAAACATTCATTGCACGTTCAAAAATTATTCGTGCGATTCGTAACTACTTAGATAATCAAGGCTTTTTAGAAGTGGAAACACCTATGCTTCACACAATTGCTGGTGGTGCAGCGGCACGTCCGTTTATTACACATCACAACGCATTAGATATGGAATTATACATGCGTATCGCAATTGAGCTACATTTAAAACGTTTAATCGTTGGTGGCTTAGAAAAAGTATACGAAATCGGTCGTGTATTCCGTAATGAAGGTGTTTCAACTCGTCATAATCCAGAATTCACGATGATTGAATTATATGAAGCGTACGCGGATTACAATGACATTATGGATTTAACTGAAAATTTAGTTGCCCATGTTGCACAAGAAGTATTAGGTACAACTTCTGTACAGTACGGAGAAGACACAATCGATTTAGCGGTAGGTTGGAAACGTCAACATATGGTCGATGCAGTTAAGGAAGCAACAGGTGTAGATTTCTGGACACCAATGACAGTAGAAGAAGCGCGTGCACATGCAAAAGAACACGGTGTTGAAATTAAAGACGCGCATGAAGTAGGTCACATTATTAATGAATTCTTCGAGCAAAAAGTAGAAGAAACATTAGTGCAGCCAACATTCATTACAGGTCATCCAGTGGAAATTTCACCACTTGCGAAGAAAAACCCTGCAGACGAGCGCTTCACAGACCGCTTTGAGTTATTTATCGTTCGTCGTGAGCATGCAAATGCCTTCACAGAATTAAATGACCCAATCGATCAACGCGAACGCTTTGAAGCTCAAATGGCTGAAAAAGCAGCGGGTAACGATGAAGCACATGAAATGGACAATGATTTCATCGAAGCATTAGAATACGGTATGCCGCCAACTGGTGGATTAGGTATCGGAATTGACCGCCTAATCATGCTATTAACAAACTCACCATCAATCCGTGACGTACTATTATTCCCAACAATGCGTCATACAGCGAAATAATTATAGAAAAAGTAAAACAGGAAAACCTGTGCGAGAGACGCGCGGGTTTTCCTGTTTTTTTACTTAAAAAATTGGGCGATCGCTCTTGGAACTAACAAAAGAAACTCACTAAGCGTCAAGGTGTTTCCATCTTATTGAAATTTTTCCTTGAACGTACCTTGCTGTTGTGAAGTATTTGAAATCGTGTCCCCTTGAATTGGTTCAATCCCGTCTTTAAATTGAATCCTCAATGAATTTGCATTTTGTAAATCAGGCGAATCCATAATGTGAAAATGTAAATGCGGTTCGGAAGAGTTTCCGGAATTCCCGCACTTTCCAATGCATTGCCCTTCTTTTACAAGCTCTCCTATTACAACTTGGATGGAGTCTTTCTTTAAATGCGCTAACAAACTATATTCTTTATTAGCATGTTCCAGGACAACATAGTTTCCTGCAGCGTTTTCAGCATCCATTTCACCAGGAATACAATCCACAAAGCCATCCATCAATTTAATCACCTTACCATCTGCAGGGGCTAAAATTTCCTCATTAAATGCGTAGAAGTTTTCGTTTCGAGTGGGCGTATTTTGAAAAGATACGCCTTCATGAACTTTCACAAGGTCGTATGCATAGCGCATATGTTCATAGGCATAATGGTAGTTGATGAATTCATTGGCACCGCCCCAAAAAACAAACCATTCACCCGATATTGGCATGCTATACGCATTTTGAGTCAAGCGATTGTCGGTGTCAGGATAAGTTATGTACGGCTTTATTAATAAACTTTGAATTTGATTGAATTGATCAAAAGAAACAGCAATTCCTCTTTCTTTTTGATCATCTAACCAAATATAGCGATCTAAATTTTGCAATGAGGATGTAAATTCAATTTGATAATGTCGAACGCCTTCATTAAAAGATGAAGCTACTGTAATGAATTGTTCTAATGATAGTAATTGTTGGAAATCAGACGACGTGCAACGGTAAATTTCCTCGAAACCTTCACTTTGAAATATCTGACCAAACTGTTCAGGATTAATAAAAGAAAATGACAATGAAAAAACCTCCTATTTATACAACAAAATGGTAATTATCTTTCTGTACGTAATAGCGAACGGAAAAGTTCCGGCATTTTATCTGATTAATTATGAAGTAAGTTCATATTCAGTTCAGATAGCTATTATAAGATGGGGGTAGAAAATAAATGGGGGGTAAAATAATGAAATTAGCATTAAAAGAAATTAAAAAAAATAAAGCTAAATTTGTAATTTTAGGATCAATCGTTTTTTTAGTTAGTTTATTAACGTTTATGATATCAGGACTAGCAAATGGTCTATCACAAGACAATGCGGCTTTAGTTATAGATTTACCAGAAGGACAGTTTTATATGAGTGATGACGCGGACCAAACGCTTAATATGTCACGAATTAATGAAAAGTCCCAACAGCAAGTACTCGACGAGCAAGAGGATGCAGTGGCGCTTTCGATTCAAATGGGTTTTGTCAATGACGCAGCAGACAAACAGCACGGTGTAGCATTCGTCACTTCGACAGAGTCCCCTTATTTTGAAAATGTAAAAGCAGGAGAAGTTGTATTAGACAAATCATTACAAGATAAAGGGATTCAATTAGGTGATGTTTTAACGAATAATCAATTTTCAGGTGAACTAAAAGTGGTTGGCTTTGTTGATTTAAAAAAATTCAGCCATTCTCCAGTGGCATATATTAATATAGAAAACTTCAAAGAAATCTATCGCGTTAATGAATTGCAATTACTGTATGTTCCGAATGGTGACGATACTGCGCAATATGCAGGTTTAGAAGGATTTTCAAACAAGCAATTTTTAAATACGATTTCAAGCTATAAAGCAGAACAACTTTCATTAAATATGATTGTGTGGTTTTTAGTTGTCATTAGCGGAATGTTATTTGCCATTTTCTTCTATATGATGAATGTACAAAAAATCGGCCTTTACGGTATTTTAAAGGCAATCGGCTTGAAGACGAGCAATCTGTTCGTGCTTATTTGGACGCAAATGATTGTGATTACAAGTATTGCATTAATTATTTCGATCACGCTCAGCCAATTATTCAATAGCTTTGCTCCAAGCGGTATGCCATTTACTTTAACTTTTGCGACAACACTTCAACTTTCAGGTGTATTTTTAGTCATTGGCTTTATCGGCTCGACATTATCAGGTGTACAAATCAAAAATATTGAACCACTACAAGCAATTCAACAAGGAGAGGCTTAATATGACGATTTTTCAATTAGAAGGAATTCGTAAATCATTTAAAACGGGTGAAGTGCAGGAAGAAATATTAAAGGGTGTTAATTTAACACTACAAGAAGGAGAAATTACGGCACTTGTCGGCGCATCGGGTTCAGGAAAAAGTACGTTGTTAACGATTGCCGCTGGTCTACAGCCAACGACAGAGGGAAAAATTGCTTTTAACGGGCAGGTTGTAACCGATATGAGTGCAGAACAAATACGTGTTTTACGAGCTAAGCAATTCGGGTTTGTATTTCAATTTGCACATTTAGTTCCTTTTTTAACGGTAGAAGAGCAATTGGGATTAATGTTAGAGGTAGCGGAAACAAAGCTTAAAAAGCGTGAGCAACAACAAGAGATAGCACGTGTACTAGAGTTAGTTGGAATGAATCATCGAAAATCAGCCTATCCGGCATCATTATCCGGTGGGGAAAAGCAGCGTGTCGCGATTGCCCGTGCAATCATTCATCAACCAAAAATTCTATTTGCTGATGAACCGACAGCGAGCCTTGATTCAAAACGCTCAGCAGAAGTGATGTGTTTAATTCAAGAGCTGACAAAAAAACTGAACATCACGACATTAATGGTGACACATGATGAGGAGATGCTGATGTATACAGATAATATCGTCAAAATGAGTGATGGTGTCATTATCGAAGAAGTTCATTAATTTTATAAAATTTTTTGGTGAAACACACAGACTTGTTTTGTGTGTTTTTTTGTATGTACTTATTCATGGAGGGTGTAACCAAAATAAAGTGAGCGGTACTTACTTCAATTGCCAGCGAATCTTCCTTAAGAATATCTTCATATTTCCCTACACTTAATCTTCAGAATTACTTGTTACACTTATAAATAGAAACTGAAATAAAGGATGGTATAAATGATTACAGTCAAAAACCTAACTCATGCCTTTACGATTGGAAAAAAGGATAAAGAGAAAAAGGTATATGTATTAAAAGGGATCGAGTTTTCTGTTGAGGAAGGCGAAATCGTTTCAATTGTAGGGAAAAGTGGCTCAGGGAAATCAACATTGCTGCAAGTGTTAGCAGGGTTTTTAAAACCTAATAGTGGCTCTGTTTTAATACGAGGAACAGAAATGGCGCAGTTCTCGGAAAAAGAAAGTGCGGCATTTCGCTTAAAACATTTCGGGTTTATTTTTCAAAACTTTCAGTTACTTCCAGGGCAAAATGTATTTGAAAACGTTGAATTGCCTTTAAAGTTAAAAGGGATCAATCCTAGTATTCGAAAGCAAAAAGTCCAGCAATTGCTAGAGCGTGTCGGTTTATCAGAAGTAGCTGATCATTATCCGAACGAACTATCAGGTGGACAGCAACAGCGTGTATCGATTGCGCGAGCGATGGTAACTGATCCACCCGTTATTTTAGCGGACGAGCCAACCGGAAGCTTAGATATGCAAACGGAGCAGGAAATTTTGTCACTTATCCAGCAACTCAATTCAGAGAATATGATTACGTTTATAATTATCACACATGATGAGGAAGTCGCTTCTATTGCTAATCGCACCTTACGTATGTCCGACGGTGTATTAAAGGAGGCTAACGCGAATGCTATTTAAAGACCAACTCCAATTTGTGTTCCAACATATGAAGAAAAACAAATTACGCGTAACCACAACAATTTTGGCAACGATGATTGGCTGTGCCTTTTTAATCGTACTTGCTTCTATTGGTTTTGGAATTCAATCGACAATGCAAAATGAAATATTAAATCGTGAAGAAATTACTGAAATCCAGCTATGGGGAGAAGAAGAGCTAACAAAAGAGGACGAGCAATGGATTCAAAGCTTAGATCATGTAAATGTAATTTTAAGTAAAGCTGATCTACCCGGTTCTGTAGAGGGGGTATTTGAAGAGCGTGAAAGTATTTCAACTGGATTGTTAATCGATATGGAGGCACAACAAAAGTTACCAAACACATTAAGCGCGGGGAAGTTGCCGAAAACTGGTGAAGAAATTGTTGTCGGATATCATTTCGCTCAAAATCTACTAAATGAAGATGATAAGCAAGCCATCCAGGAAAAGTCGCAAGAGGCGGCCGCAAATGACTCTTGGTATGATGGTTCAGATGAAGGTTATAAAGGTGATCTTATTGGAAAAGAAATCTCGCTTACATTGCCAATTGATGAAAATGGGACAGTAGCAGAACAGCGCACATTTAAAATTGTGGGTATTTGGAAAGAACCTTCCTATGAATGGTATCAAGATACGACCATCTATTTTAATGAAAAAGTAAAGACATTATATGAAGAATTGCTAGTATACCCCAATTCAACGATTTATGTAGACTCATTAGAGTATGTAATTCCGGTATTAGAACAATTAAAGGAAAAGAATTATCCTGTTTTTTCAGTGGTCGAGCAATTAGAACAAATGAATATGTTCTTTACCGTTTTAAAGTTAGGTTTAATTTTCGTCGGAACCATTGCCGTGTTAATCGCCTCGATTGGAATTTTTAATACAATGACGATGGCGGTAACAGAACGTACGAGAGAAATTGGCGTTTTAAAAGCAATTGGTGCTTCACCTAATATTATTCAACGCTTATTTCTAATGGAAAGTGCATTCATTGGGTTGATTGGTACCGTATTAGCAATTGCGCTATCCTATATTATCAGTCTTACAGCAAATGCATTGTTACCTCATATATTAGCCTTTGCGATGTCGCAAGAGGATCTATCAGAAATGGATATTGTGTTTTCAGCGATTCCTATTAGTCTAGTGCTCATGGCAGGGAGTATTAGCTTAGCTGTTGCAATCTTATCTGGATGGCGCCCTGCACGTAAGGCAACTAAAATAGAGGTTATTCAAGCACTTCGCCAAGAGTTATAATAATGAACAAGCCGTAATACCTAAAGTGGTATTGCGGCTTTGCTTTAATGTAATAAGTAAGAGTTATCGTGTTATAATAATTCTTTAAGGAGATTGGAATAATATCGAACTCGAAAATACATCAATATACTCACTTAAATATATATCTTGTAAAATTAAATTTAATCTCATAAAATCTATTGCTTTTAAATTTGTTACATGTTAAATTATTAGACGTCGCCAAAACAAGGCGGACAAACATCTGGTAAGTAAGATGAAAAACCTTTCAAAAAAGAATTGACATTTGAAAATGAAGATGGTAAGATATAAAAGTTGATGTTGAAAAACAGTGAAAACAACTTTTAAAAAGTTGTTGACATAACATAAGAGGTTATGTTAAAATATAAAAGTTGTCACTTTGAAAGAGATAACGAAATGAACCTTGAAAACTGAACAAGCAAACGTTAATGATTTAAACGTTTAAGTGATGAACTTAAACAAAACATAGATATCAACTTTATGTTGATACGCTAGCAAAGCAAATGAGCTTTCAAACTAACTTTTATGGAGAGTTTGATCCTGGCTCAGGACGAACGCTGGCGGCGTGCCTAATACATGCAAGTCGAGCGGACTTTCATTGGATGCTTGCATCCTTTGAAAGTTAGCGGCGGACGGGTGAGTAACACGTGGGTAACCTACCCTGTAGATTGGGATAACTCCGGGAAACCGGGGCTAATACCGAATAACACTTTTGAGCTCATGTTCGAAAGTTAAAAGATGGTTTCGGCTATCACTACAGGATGGGCCCGCGGCGCATTAGCTAGTTGGTGAGGTAACGGCTCACCAAGGCAACGATGCGTAGCCGACCTGAGAGGGTGATCGGCCACACTGGGACTGAGACACGGCCCAGACTCCTACGGGAGGCAGCAGTAGGGAATCTTCCACAATGGACGAAAGTCTGATGGAGCAACGCCGCGTGAGTGAAGAAGGATTTCGGTTCGTAAAACTCTGTTGCAAGGGAAGAACAAGTAGCGTAGTAACTGGCGCTACCTTGACGGTACCTTGTTAGAAAGCCACGGCTAACTACGTGCCAGCAGCCGCGGTAATACGTAGGTGGCAAGCGTTGTCCGGAATTATTGGGCGTAAAGCGCGCGCAGGTGGTTTCTTAAGTCTGATGTGAAAGCCCACGGCTCAACCGTGGAGGGTCATTGGAAACTGGGAAACTTGAGTGCAGAAGAGGATAGTGGAATTCCAAGTGTAGCGGTGAAATGCGTAGAGATTTGGAGGAACACCAGTGGCGAAGGCGACTATCTGGTCTGTAACTGACACTGAGGCGCGAAAGCGTGGGGAGCAAACAGGATTAGATACCCTGGTAGTCCACGCCGTAAACGATGAGTGCTAAGTGTTGGGGGGTTTCCGCCCCTCAGTGCTGCAGCTAACGCATTAAGCACTCCGCCTGGGGAGTACGGTCGCAAGACTGAAACTCAAAGGAATTGACGGGGGCCCGCACAAGCGGTGGAGCATGTGGTTTAATTCGAAGCAACGCGAAGAACCTTACCAGGTCTTGACATCCCATTGACCACTGTAGAGATACAGTTTTCCCTTCGGGGACAACGGTGACAGGTGGTGCATGGTTGTCGTCAGCTCGTGTCGTGAGATGTTGGGTTAAGTCCCGCAACGAGCGCAACCCTTATTCTTAGTTGCCATCATTTAGTTGGGCACTCTAAGGAGACTGCCGGTGACAAACCGGAGGAAGGTGGGGATGACGTCAAATCATCATGCCCCTTATGACCTGGGCTACACACGTGCTACAATGGACGGTACAAACGGTTGCCAACCCGCGAGGGGGAGCTAATCCGATAAAACCGTTCTCAGTTCGGAT